>JAUYKQ010000026.1 GCA_030699905.1 bacterium | reverse complement strand
CAGTGCCCGCCGCCTGCGGCGGCGAGCAGAAAACCTCACGGCTCGCGGGCAAAAAATTTCCTCCCCCCAACCCCCTCCATTTTTTGCCCGCTCGCCGGACGAAAAAGATTTACAAAATTGGCGGGATGTAGTATATTTGAATCATTACTTTTATAGTTAAACTAAAACTATGTATGTTAAATTAGAACCATTCGGCTGGAATATCTATGGCGAGACGATAGGTGGCACTTGGTTAAGTTTGGTTGAAGCGATTAATAAAAACGGGGTTTTAACCGAAGATGAAGGTAGAAAACGATTGAGTTTGCAGAATATTCGTATAAAATCAGCAACGCAATTTTTTCCTGATCCTCTTATTGAAAAATATGGAAACAAAAAGAATGTTGATGAAATAATCAATCTTACATTCAATGAAGAAATAATGCGCGACTTTGATGTTGTACCTTCGTTTAGTCCCGGTAGTAAAAGTTACTACGCGAGATTAAAAGATTGGGGAATGATAGATTTTGTCGTGGCAAGATTATCTGAAATTCCAGAATCGAAAAAAGCAATCATGAGCTTTGTGAGACAGGAAGACTATCAAAGAACATTAGAGAGACCCAAAGACGATTATCTGCCTTGTATAACTACAGTTCAATTTAGACTTATTAAGATTAGCGATGAAAGAGGATATCACATGAACACATTGTTCAATGCAAGATCAATAGATGCATATCAAAAAGCTGGTGGCAATTTTGCCGCAATTTCTCTTTTGTCAAAGGAGGTGGCTGGGCGGTTAACAGAAAAATTAAAAACTCAGATCTGGGCTGGTCCATTAGACGGATTTTTGACGGATGCCCATATTTATCAAGAAAGTATTGAGGAAGCGAAAGAGATAATCAAATTATATAAGCACTATGATCAAAATACTGAATAAACAAGGGAAGATAAAAATCAAGGGCAAGGTGAATGAGGATGTAAGTCTGCTTAAAATTTACAGCAATATCTTGAAAGGCAAAAGAGGATATGTTGTTAAAATGCCGAAAAAGGGCGAAAGCGTTGTTGTTTGTCTGTCTGGCGGCCAAGATTCTGTTGCTAATATAGGAATACTGCTAAAAGAGTTTGGTTTAAATGTTTACCCGTTTTTTATCAACAGGGGTCAGTCAAACTACAAATACGAAAAGAAAGCAGTAAATTATTTCAACCGATTTTATAAAAGAAAATTTTCAAAGTTTTACCACAATTACAAAGAGATAACCGTTATGACACCGGGAATGGAGTACAAAGATTTATTGAGAAAAACAAAAAGAATGATGGATGATATTCCGTTAAATCACAATATATCTTATCCGGCAAGAGGACCAATAGTGTTTTTGACCGGAATGGAATACGGTTATTCCTTAAAAGCGATAGGGGTTGAAGTGAAAACAGTTTTCGCCTCTAATATGAGCTCGGATTTTTCCTACCATTGTTCTCAAACTTGGGTTAGGTTGATGAACATATTATTTTGCCAAATACTGAACGACTGGACTTGGCAGTTTATATCTTTGCCAATAGAAACGGAGTTCGGAAATTATTTTGATAAAGATGTCTTCATAAAATGGGCTTACGAAAACGGGGTACCCTTACACAAAGCAAGAACCTGCGTTAAATCCTTTGATATTGAATGCGGCGATTGTCCCACTTGTTGGGACCGGCGGAGGGGATATAAAGAGGCGGGAGTGAAAGACCCGACAAAATACAGGTTCCCGATGTCTGAAAAATACCCAACATATTATGATCACGAAAAAGAAGAAAAACATGAAAAAAGAAATAGAAGTTAAAATCGAATTAACGCCGAAAGAGTTTAATAATCTCACTAGAAGTCTCGGTGTTTTTCATTTTGAAAGAACCTTTGGTTATTTCAAAGAAGATTTTTCAAACATCAAGGACGGCATTTTCCCGAGAATAAAATATGTGGAAGGAGAGAAAAAAGAGATTATTTTAACTGTGAAAAGAAAAACAAAAGAGAACGTTCAATTTTTTGAACGAGAAGAAATGGAAGTAAAAATAAAAGAAGAAAAAGATATCGAAACTTTAAGAGAGATATTGAAATCTTTAGGTTTTAGCAAAGAAATTATTTTTGAAAAGAAACGAAAAAATGTTCTAAAAGATGATATGGTTATTTCTTTTGATGAGCTTCCTTTTGGTTTTTTTGTCGAGTTTGAAGGAAAGCCGGAAACAATAAATAAATATCTCGGTGAATTCGATCTTGCAGATCGACCGCGGATTACGAAGGCGTATCTTGGCCTGTGGGAAGAATATAGAAAGGCTCATAATGCGACAGACGAAAATTGTGTGTTTAAATAAAAAAGGAATCGCGCAGTGAGTTGATCGCCCGAATGTCCTACGGGACTTTTGTTGTTTGTGTATTGAAGTGTTTTGCAATAACCTGACACTCGTGCTATACAGGTTCTAGAAAGGAGGGAGTGATGCCATTAAGAAAAGGCTTGCTGAAAGGAAAAAAGGTGAAGTCAAAGCACTCCACCTTCAGTCCAGAGGCGGTTTTCATCATTGAAACCGCAAAGAAGGAACATGAGATCACGAGGGTGGTGCCAGCTCAGATAACCGGAAGGGGCGGAAAGAAAAGTATCAAGATCCAGAAGGTTCCAGTGGGCCTCAAAGTCGTCGTGCGCGGATCAACTGGCGCACAGGTCGTCTGGATTTATACCAGTGCCCAGGACTCCGTTGAACAAATACTCAGAGAGGCTTGGGCAAAGGCGGGGTAATAGCAATACTCCGCCTTTTTTTTGGACTTATGCCTTGACTCGGTTAAGTTTTTCCGTGAGTTAAAAAGGAGCACACGGTTTACCGTGTGCTCTTATGTGCATATCTTATAGCACAGCGCTTGGTGCATACAGAAAGCAAAAAGCGTCTCTGTGGCTGTCGGGTTCTCGTTATCCTCATTGCGTATAAAGCAAAAAGGTATACTGAGCTCCCTGGCTTGCGAAACCGCAACATCAATTTCCATCTTCTGTTCTTGAATCAGAAAGTCAATGTTGCACTTACGGTCATACCGATCGTGTGCGTCCCTGAGGCGACGACGCAGGATAGTATGGGGATTCGCGACAATGATCGCTATCGCAAGCATCTGCTTCTTATCCCACGGCTGTATTTGACGGATTCCGTATTCTTTACCTTCGATGTCAAAGTATACAAAATGTCCATCAGCAAGCCGGATGACTTCGGGATCGGTGCGGTCAAGTTCGTAGAGCCGTCGATTCATTTCCGGACGCAGTGCTCGGCGTACGCTTTCGGGTAAGGCTCGCAACTCTGCAACAGTGGTCACTCCAGCCAGTTCACAAAGTATCGGAGCCCCCTTTACAGCTTCTATTCTGACTTCACGCTTTCGTGTAAGTTTTTCTGTTTCTGTTACTAACATCGTTTTACCAACGCCGGGAACACCGCCGATATAAACAAACATCACTATACCTCCTTTCGTTTCTTGATTTTAAGGTGCTACTTGTTCGATTTCAAATATACTACATCCCGCCAATTTTGTAAATCTTTTTCGTCCGGCGAGCGGGCAAAAAATGGAGGGGGTTGGGGGGAGGAAATTTTTTGCCCGCGAGCCGTGAGGTTTTCTGCTCGCCGCCGCAGGCGGCGGGCACTG
>JAUYKQ010000025.1 GCA_030699905.1 bacterium | reverse complement strand
CGTGCCTCTTCTGCCGCGTATGAATTGGTAAGCAGAGTCGCATGGCGCTTGGCGAGGCGCACTAAACCCCCGATGCGACTTTTTGGCATCGCGGCGGAAAATAGGATATTCGCGTCCAAAAACACTCTCATCGCTTCTTGAGCGAGAACTTTTTAAGCGCTTCCTCGTTATTCTTCTGAAATTCCGCGATACGCTCGTCGGTATAGATTTCAATAGGGAAAGCCGCTCCCGCTTTAAGCACGACACCATCGCTCGTTTCTTCGGCAATGACCTGCCCTTCGCCGCTTATGCCGAGCTTTTTTCGCAGAGCTTTAGGGAGCGTAAGCGTCCCGCGTTCGTTGATGTTTATGATATTTCTCATACTTTCAGTATTTCATACTTTCAGCATTTTGCAAGATTGACGAATTGGCGATAGGTGTGGTAAGATATTTTCGGACAGAAAACGGCGCAAATACGCACCGTTTGAACTGTTCTTCACAGGAAAATCAAAAAAGAAAGGAACCCGTATGTCTACGGAACCCTTAATCAGAAAATCAACGCACGACTTTACTCTGCTTGTTGCAAGCCAAGTCTGCGTAGCGGGATTAACAGAGGAGGTGGAAAAATACTACCTTGCGCAAAAACAAGAAGTAGCACCAGCATTTAAGTATGGCTTCGTACTTCCGGGTACCATTCCGATTCCGGCGGTTCCCGTTGAGATTACGGGCTATCCGATTGAAGAAACGGACTGCTTTGCGTGGCTTGGCCATGCGGAGCAGTTTACCGAGAAGTATCTCGGCATGACGGTAAATCTTCGGGAGATGTTTGCGTTGCCGGCCCGGCTTCCATGGAAACATATTCTGCCGATTTTCGATCCGGCAGGGCTTACCAACTGGCAGATGGTGGAAGTTCTCAAAGCGCAAAATCTCATCGTCTGGGGAGGGACCGATGTCGGAGAGTCCACCGGCGCAATCGCCGAAGGAACGACGCTCTCTCTCATGGAGCGCTCGCCGACGCCAACACCGGCAACGATGGGACTTCCGCCGAAGTACGCGCGGCACTGGTTCAGCGGTCGTCAAACGCGTCCGCTTCACCTGCGCGGATACGGCATAGGTCAGGGACTGCTATATGAAGTAGAAAAGCAGTTTCTGGACCCCGGAGTGACCGCGACGGTGTTTCCGGAAAACACTTTTCCGGTTGGCGGTCGCGTCGCGTGCGGCTCCTGGCATGCGGGCGATAGCTGGGTGTTCTTCGGCCGTTACGATGACGACAACGAGTGTGCCCACTGCGGCTTCCGCGAGGCAATTGTCCTTGAAGAAAAGAGGGGATAGTTGCTCCGTCTGTACAGTTAGTTTCCAACCCGCCTTTCGCGTGCTTCGCGAAAGGCGGGTTTTATTATCCATTTATACCGCTCTATACAGCCATTTCAACACGCCATACGGGTGGCGCGTTGGAAACCAGCCAATCCACTCTTTTGCTTTTGTCGCTCTCTCCGTCATTGCGAACGCAGTGTGGCAATCCAGCCCGTCCCTTCTTCAATTTTATTCGTGTCGTGCCAGTCTTTCCACAACCCTCAAATCAGCTTATAATACTCATGTATTTTATTCGTGTCGTGTTATGTATGAAATAGAAATAAAATCCCTTCTCGGTTCCAAAGAAAGAGCCGAAGAGGCCAAAAAAAAGCTTGCCGAAAAGGATAAGTCCCTCACAAAAAAAGGGGAGCATAAACAGCTCAATCATTACTTCAATGTGCCATCCCAAGCTGCGCAAGGGATTGCGGCAGCCACGAATGCCGCTCATGCGAATGGGGGGAAAATCTTGAGTAAGGTGTGCGAAATTATCGGACCTCTTGTCGCCGAAGATAAAAAAGAAGCTCTTAAAAAGATTTGCGAGGAAGGAAAAAAGGTTTCCATACGTACGAGGGATGCGGACGGTAAAGTGTACTTTGTAATGAAAGCGTCCGTAGGCGACGATACAAGCGCAAACGGCGTTTCCAGGGTTGAGTTTCAAGAAGAAGTTTTTAAAACATTAGACGAACTTGATAAAATCCTTTTGGATGCCGGTCTTACTTATCAAGCCAAGTGGTCGCGCGAGAGGGAGGAGTATGAAAGCAAGACCCACAATATGCAGATAACCATAGATAAAAATGCCGGTTACGGCTATTTGGCTGAATTTGAGAAATCAGGCAAAGAGGGCGATGATGTAAAGATGATTGAAAAAGAAATAAGGGATTTTATGGGAGAAATCGGAGTCGAAGAACTCGCACAGGACAGGTTGGAGCGGATGTTTGAGTTTTACAATGAGCACTGGGCGGAGTATTATGGAACGGACAAAGTTTTTACTATTGAATAGTCACTAATCAATCTCTAATTTAAAACCCGAATAACCCGAATGAGGATTCGAGAAGATTAGGGACAGAGATTCGGGATTGATTAGAGAATAAAAGCCATGTTTTTATCAGATACCGACATCAAAAAAGCCGTCAAGGAAAAGCACATTACGCTTAGGCCTTTTGACGTTGGGAAGCTTCAGCCGGCAAGCTATGACATTACTCTGGCGGGCAAATTTATCGTTACCGACTCGCATACCACCACTTTTATTGACC
This sequence comes from bacterium, assembly GCA_030699905.1. Classification (NCBI taxonomy): domain Bacteria; species bacterium. The sequence goes on along the minus strand of JAUYKQ010000025.1, from coordinate 52,622 downwards.
CTGTTAACAAGGTCTTCCCTAAGACCCGCGAAGTCAATATCAAAGACGGCGACGCTTTCGTGCTTCATCCGGGCGTTTCTCTTCTCGGCTATTCCAAAGAATATTTCGGTTCTGACCACTATCTTATTGAAGTAAACGGCAAGTCGTCTCTGGCTCGCATCGGTCTTTTGGTCCACAATTCGGCCGCCCTTATAAACCCCGGACACTTCCTAAATGTCGCGCTTGAACTTTGCAACCTAAACAATGTGCCGATAATACTTCGCCCCGGCATGTCCATCGCCCAGCTCACATTCTCGCCACTCTCAAGCCAAACCGAGCAAAATTATCGCGAGACGGGGCGGTATAACGGCAACAACAGGGTTGGATATATCCCGCCGAGAATCATTTCTTCTCGGAAGAAGAAATGATTCGCAAAACATGTAACTTGTAACGCCATAATATACAACGTGTAACTTGTAACGTGTAACGCCGGAAAAGAAATACTCTGACGCTACACGCTACACGCTTCACGCTATACGCCATGCTTCACCCCGAACAACAATATTTAAATCTTCTCAAGGACATCTTAGAAAACGGTGTCTTAAAGCACGACCACAATACCGGCATAGGGCTTGTGAGCGTCTTTGGAAGGCAAATCAGGTTTGACTTGTCAAAGGGTTTTCCTCTTTTGACAACCAAAAAAGTACCATGGAACAGCATCCTTCACGAGCTTTACTGGTTTATGTCGGGGCAGACAAATATAAAATATTTGGTGGATAATAAAGTGCCGATATGGAACGATTATCCTTACAAAATTTACAAGAAAAAATCGGACAAAGGCGAACTGCCGATTCTTTCTCTTGAAGAATTTGTTGATAAGATAAAAACCGACGATGAGTTTGCCAAAGAACACGGCGAGCTACCTCACATATACGGAGAGCAGTGGAGGGCATGGACGGCGAGCGATGATGGAAGGAAAATAGACCAGCTTGCATGGGTTATAAACACTCTGAAGAATTATCCGGAACGCAAGCACGCCATTCTTTCCGCTTGGAATCCGACTTATCTTTACGCCATGGCCCGACCGGGCGAAGCGCTTTCTTTTCCGCTTTGCCACATTCTTTTTCATTTTAACGTTGCCGGCAATAAATTGTCCTGCCAACTTTATCAGCGAAGCGCGGATATGTTTCTCGGGGTCCCATTCAATATCGCAAGTTATTCCGCTTTAACTATGATCGTGGCGAAAATATGCGGATATGAACCCGGAGAATTTGTCCACACTTTCGGCGATGCTCATATTTACGAAAACCATATTGAACAGGTGAAAGAGCAGATAACTCGGGAGCCAAAACCTTTCCCTCGTCTTGTCATAAACGATGAAGTGAAAAGCTTGGAAACATTCAAGCCCGAATTAGTAACTCTTGAAAACTATGACTCTCACCCGCGCCTAAAAGGAGAGATGACAGTTGCCGGAGGGTTTGATGAAAAAGACCGCACGGCAAGCAAGTCCTAAAAAAATTCTCACGGTTGGATTGTAAACTTCTGGCGCACAGTTTGCGCTGTGTGGGTTTGGCGTAGAAACTCCATAAATTCATGGAGAAGCGATGCTTATTGCTAAAAGTGATACTTTTTAGCAATAAGCTGTAAGTGCTTATATGCGGAGTTTACTCACGGAGCTTACTCGTGGAAATTCTTACCGAAAACCCCCCTACACACATTTTGGACGGCCGTCCAAAATGTGTGTAGGGGGTGAGAAACATGGGAGTTACCGTTTTTATTCAATTCAACTTTTACTCTAAGTTAAAGATTTTTTTGAGTCGGCCGCTACCCTCTATTTCATCCGCTATAATATAGAGCATATCTTTTCCAATCATAAAGTCGGCTTTTAAAAGAGCGATAAGATCCTCACAGTCATAAGGATATACCCAAACGCTCTGTTGCAACTTTTCAAATCCTATAAGGCGAAGAGTTTGTCGTAATTGGTTGCGGGTTTTCCGCCGGCATTCTTTTATGTCAAATATAAGTATCCTCCATTTCTTGTCCCATTTTTTCGGCTTGTTAAGTTTAAAGTCGGCGAGTTTCAGCTGGCGCAGTTTTTCCTCTCCGGCCTTCGTGATTTCAAGAAAGCCATTCTTATTTTGGCAAAGCAAGCCCCTTTCAAGCAGGCGAGTGCGAGCGCGATTTACCACTTCTCTCTGCCTTTTAGTGCTTATGATTCCGAGTTTGGCCATCGCTCCCAAGACATTTGGTGCTACAAGCGCCGTGCCGACAATTCCCACTGCCGCGATGCTTCCAAGTATCATTTTTTGAATTTCCCCTTTGCGATTTTTCCGCTTTGAATTTTCTTCTATTCTGCCCATACACTCATTATAGACGGCCGTCCAAAATGTGTGTATGTTGACAAATATGACGTTTAGGTGTATACTATAAAATAGAAGGTATAGTTTTTTGATAAGACTTGCTTTGTCTTGCCGAAGTTTTAACGAAGGTAGGCGAGTGGTCATAGCCCCTATACGCGGATGAGTGCAGAAAGAAATGCAGACCCCGAAAGGCCGAAGACGGCAACGGGGCAAGTAAAACGCTGATTTCCGCGGATGAGGGCTATGACTACTAATGTGGTGGTTCTAGTAAAAAACAAAAACCGCCCGCTGTGAAAACATCGGGCAAACAAAAAAAGAAGATTGTTATGACGACGAAAATTGTTACAGACGATCGGAAAAACCAGAAACCCACCGCCCAACAGGTGGAAACCTACACCCGTCGCGAAAGCGAACTACGCCAGAGGTTCCTCAAAGGAATCCTTAATGTTAACGGCGTCCTCGCTTTGCTTCAGCAGGCGTTGGAGCTCGTCAAGAGTTTCATCAACTGCAACGTCCAGCCGGAAATCCCCGACTGGGCGGATAAGCAAAACCCGATCATTGAACACACTCCTTGTGGCATCGTTGACCCGGCACGACTCACAACCGCACAGGTGCTCGAAGATGGCGAAGAAAATATCGATTGCAAAGAATTCATCGCTCGGGCTAACAAACTCGACTCGATGAACGCTTGCGCGTTCGATTTCTACTCAAAGCCAGAAAACTGGAAGTATCTTCCGTGCGACGTGAATGTGATCGTTTTTCCAAAAACGGTTTTCCGCCACTCGGACGGTGGCCGTTGCGTGAGGTTTCTCTACCGCGACGGTGCGGAGTGGAACCTGTACTACTGCTGGCTCGATTACGGGTTCGATCGTCACGATCGGGTGGCGGTGCTCGCAAGTTAGTCCTCGGACTTATCCACTTGGGTCTTTTAGACCCTTTGGATTTAGTCCACATCCCCAAGTTTTATTGCAGAAAACTTGGGGATTTTTCGTGATATATTACATGTGGTAGTAGGTGAATCAGTACGAGTTTACGGACACGTGCCGCCGAATCCAGTGTCGTGGACGGAGGGTGTACGCAGAAACTTCACAAAAAATGAATATACTCAGTGCACCTTTTTGCGATAATAGACCATCTTTTCTTTTTGCCCTTTGGTGGTACAATTTGGAAACATTAATTTTCACCCTGTTATGTTGTAACCCCCTTATCGGTTCGCGCGTTCGTAGTATTCGCATATTATTCGTGGATTCACATTATATTTCTATGGACAAACAAATAAAAAAACTAATTGATGCTGAAAAAAAGCGGCAGAAGGGAGTGATAAATTTAATCGCTTCGGAGAATTACGTTTCAAAAGACGTGCTTGCCGCCTTAGGAAGCGAGCTTACCGACAAGTACGGGGAAGGGTATCCTGGCAGGCGCTATTATCGCGGATGCGCGGTGGTGGATGAGATTGAAAACCTTGCCAGAAAACGAGCTCTCAAACTTTTCGGTCTAAGCGAAGACGAGTGGGGTGTAAACGTTCAGCCGCTTTCCGGCTCTCCTGCAAATTTCGCCGTGTATTCGGCGCTTTTGCCACCGACAGCCGACAACCAACAGCCGACCACGAAAGGTAAAATTATGGGCATGACGCTTTCCCATGGCGGGCATCTCACGCATGGTCAGCCGGTATCCATGACGGGAAAGTTCTGGACGCAAGTGCCGTATGGCGTCAGTAAAACAGACGAACGACTTGATTATGAAGAAGTCAAAAAAATCGCCGTTTCAAATCAACCGAATATCATCGTTGCGGGATTTACCGCGTACGCTCATATTGTTGATTTTAAGAAATTTAGAGAAATTGCCGATGCGGTGGTTTACCCTGAGCAAAGTGGAAAGAAAGCGTACTTAATGGTGGATATGTCTCATTTCGCCGGGCTTGTTGCCGGCAAGGTTTATCCGTCGCCTTTTGCTTATGCCGATATCGTAACCACGACGACGCATAAGACGCTTAGAGGTCCTCGTTCGGCCATGATATTTACGCGAAAGGATGAGCGTGAGTTGGATAAGAAAATAGACAAGATTATCATTCCCGGTCTTTTTGGGGGCCCTCATTTCAACGCTATCGCGGCGGTGGCCGTCGCCCTCAAAGAAGCCGATACGCCGGCATTCAAGAAATACGCTACGCAGGTAGTGAAGAACGCAGAAGCTCTGTCGGACGAATTAGCCAAGCTCGGTTGGAGAATTGTGGAGGGAGGGACAGAGACGCATCTTCTGCGCGTTGACGTATGGCAGGGCGGGAAAGGTATCGGTGGGCGCGAAGCGGCGGACAAACTGGAACGAGCCGGAATTATCGTTAATGAAAATACTATTCCGTTTGATACCCGAAAACCAGTTGACCCTTCCGGCATTCGGCTGGGAACTGCGGCGGAAACCACGCGCGGAAAGAAAGAAAAAGATATGCGATTGATTGCCAAAAAAATAGATAAAATTTTGCGCTCATAAATTTCCAGTAGAAATTTTTGGTGTGTCTGATACACTTAGGAAAGTGAGAAGTTGAGGTGAACATAAAATCTAAGGAGCACAATGAAAGCGAGAATTTATAAAAGAACCGGCATAGAATCTGTCCGGTCTGGCTTGGAAGAAAGTCGGCGCCGGCGAATTTTGGCCGACCAGGAGGCCAAAACAGCAGAGCGCAACAGGTTGCGCACAACAGAATTAAAGAGGCGAGAAAAAGAAAAACCGGCTCCAAACAAAAAACCCCAATAGGTACACTTTCTTCAAGCGTCCACAACTTTTGTCTGGACGCTTTTCTTTTTTTCATTTAAACAGTAGGATTATCACATGAACGAAAAGCGGGGAAAATTCATCGTGATAGACGGATGCGATGGGGCGGGGAAATCGCTTATGGTGAATTTGCTTGCCAAAGAGCTTCCGTCCGATAATTTTATTTTCACTCGCGAACCGGGCGGAACGCCGTTTTCAGAAAAAATAAGAAACTTGATGATTGACAAAGACGCGATATTTGCCACAGCCGAAACTCAATTTGCTCTTGCTTGGGCGGGCAGGCATGAGCATATGAAGCGAAAAATTTTACCTGCCCTTGAAGCGGGAGTAAACGTAATATCTGACAGATTTGATTCTTCAACATACGCTTTTCAAATTTGCGGACAAGAGGCGTGGCATTTGAAAGATTTATTTTGGGAAACAAGAGAGGTCTATCTTCGCGACTTTAAACCCGATATCTATATAATGTTGGATGTTGAAGTTGAAGAAGGAATAAGACGGATAAGCAGGAAAACAGAAGTCAAGAGCCACTTTGATGAAAGAGAAATAGATTTTCACAGACGCACAAAAGAAGGATATTTTGAATTTTCCAAGAGGGTTGAACACAAAATAGTTGACGCGAACGCAGAGCCGGAAGTCGTAAAGAAAGAGTTGGCCGGAATAATTAGGGAGATTACGAACCTATGATAAAGGAAAAAATAATTTTACAAATAAAATCAGCTCTGGCCGAACTCGGAATATCGGCAGGCGAAATAATCATCACCCATCCGGCTGATTTGGCGCATGGGGACTACGCCACAAACGCGGCGCTTGTTTACGCAAAGAAGGTCGGCAAAAGTCCGCGGGAGCTCGCGAATGATTTGGTAGAGCGTGTCACTGCAAATCAGCCCGAAGAAGTGGAAAAAGCAGAGGTGGCGGGAGCGGGATTTATAAACTTCCATCTAAAACCAAAAGTTTTTGCCCTTGGCGTAACAGATATTTTGGAGGAAAAAGAAGGGTTTGGAAAAAGTGAGCATCTTGTGGATGAAAAAGTAATGGTGGAATACACCGACCCTAATATTTTCAAGCCGTTTCATATCGGGCATTTGATGAGTAATGCCATAGGAGAATCCATCTCCCGTTTGACGGAGTTTTCCGGAGCGAAGGTCGTGAGAATGTGCTACCCGAGCGACACGGGACTTCATATCGCAAAAGCTGTTTGGGGATACAAAAATAAACTTGACAGCGTTCCGAAAGACAGCGACTCGTTGTCGGAAAAAACCGCTTTTTTGGGCGAAGCGTATGTATTCGGTTCCAATGCTTATGAGAATTCCAAGGAAGATAAAGCCGAAATAGACGCGCTAAACAAAATTCTTTATGAAAAGTCAGACGCGGAAGCGAATAAAATATATGAAAAAGGCCGAACATGGAGCTTGGAACATTTTGAAGAACTTTACGCCGTTTTGGGCACAAAATTTGATGAATACATTTTTGAAAGTGAAGTGGCGGGCAGAGGAAAGGAAATAACGCTGGAGTTTTTGAAAAAAGGAGTATTTGAAGAAAGCGAAGGAGCCGTCATATTTGATGGTGAGAAAAGAGGACTGCATAAAAGGGTCTTTGTGACTTCAAAGGGGTTGCCTACATACGAAGCCAAAGAGATGGGTTTAAACACGGAAAAATTTAAACGTCACGAAAACCTTGAAAGGTCTATAATTGTAACCGCAAGCGAACAGGACGATTATTTTAAGGTTGTGCTCTCCGCCTTGCGCGAAGTAGATGAGAAAATTGGACGGAAGACCACGCATATAAGTCATGGGATGATGCGTTTTGCAGAGGGTAAGATGTCTTCGCGAAAAGGAAATGTCATAACAGGCGAGGCGCTTTTGAAGCAGGTTAAGAATTTGGTTAAGGAAAAAATGAAAGAACGAGATTTTTCTGAAGAAAAAAGAGAAGAAACATCTGAAATTATCGCGGTCGGAGCAATAAAGTATTCCATACTGCGACAAGCCATAGGAGGAGATATTGTTTTTGATTTTGAAAAATCGGTTTCTTTTGAAGGGGATTCGGGCCCGTATTTGCAATATTCCTATGTGCGAGCGAAGGCGGTGATGAAGAAAGCAGACGAAGAAGATTTAGGATTTGAGATTTCCGATTTAAAAATGGAAGGAAAAGCGGGAGCGGTGGACAGGATGCTGATTAGATTTCCGGAAGTGGTGGAAAGGGCGGGGGAAGAATACGCCCCACACCATCTTGTCACTTACCTCACTGAATTGGCGAGCCAGTTCAATTCTTGGTACGCCAAAGAAAAAATAGTGGACAAAGGCGACCCGTCTTCTCCTTACAAGGTTGCCCTGACAGCCGCTTTTGCTCAAGTGATGAAAAACGGGCTATGGCTTCTCGGTATTAAGACGCCGGAGAAGATGTAATGATTCACAGCAGTCGTACTGCTGTGAATAAGGAGTTTGCTTAATCGTATCAAAATGATACGATTAGAAGGTCTAAATGATACGATTGTGCTAAAAATAAGCCAAAAACAACAAAAAATCCTGTCCATTTTCTTGAAAAACCGGTCGGTCCGGTCCTCTTTTGTGCGTGATGAATTACTCAAACAGGGGGATAGCACTTCACTCGTTACTGTCAAAAGAACACTGTCGGAAATGGCAGGAACCGGGCTTTTAAGACCTGTCGGCAAAGGCAGGTCGACAGCGTATGAAATATCCGTTGTGGGGAGGCTTTTTGCGGAAGTGGACGCAGGGTCGTATTGCGCCTCTGACCCCGACAAGCGTTTCGGACTTTCCGGCTACAATTTCAACCTTTTTTCGGAGATGCCAAATGACATTTTCTCGGATAACGAACTCGCCTCTTTTAATAAATCAACGGCCGAGTACGAAGGGCGGACGGCAGACCTTCCCGAGGCGATAAGAAAAAAAGAACTGGAAAGGCTTGTTATTGAACTGTCGTGGAAGTCGTCAAAAATAGAAGGCAATACCTATACGCTTCTTGATACGGAAAAACTGATTCTGGAAAACAAGGAAGCACCGGGACACGACAGGGCAGAGGCAAGAATGATACTAAATCATAAAGACGCTTTTTATTTCGTCCACGAAAACGCAAAAGAATTTCAGACGCTTACTCGCGCTAATTTGGAAAAGATTCACGAGATACTGGTAAAAGATTTGGGTGTCGGTTTCGGATTTCGCTTGAAACCTGTCGGAGTGCTCGGGTCAAAATATCGGCCGCTTGATAACGGTTATCAGATCGCGGAAGCGGTGGAGGCGCTTTCGCTTGCCGTTCTAAGAATGACTGAACCGTGCGCAAAGGCCATGGTTGCCCTTTTGGGTTTAAGTTATATTCAGCCATTTGAAGATGGTAACAAGAGAACATCGCGGCTTATGGCAAACGCCATTCTTCTCGCTCACGGTCGTGCGCCACTCTCATATAGAAGCGCGGACGAGAACGAATACAGGGAAGCGATGCTTGTTTTCTACGAACTCAATTCATTAGTGTCGTTCAAAGAACTTTTTATTGAACAATACGAATTCGCCGCGCTAAATTACGCGGTGAAGTAAAGTTTGCGCTGAAACGAACACTGTGGTTCCATTGGCATACGGTTTGTTGTTCATGGCCGGTGTACACGTTTGGAAAAAGGCCGAAAATACCTTAAACTGTCTATATATGACTGACAAAAAAGATGTCCGCTCGGAAAGGGCAAAAAAGGAGCAAGAAATACTGGAGTTGTGGAGGGAAAACCGTATTTTTGAAAAAACTCTTGAAAAAAACAAGGACTCCGGCAAGGAATTCATTTTTTACGAAGGGCCTCCTACCGCCAATGGCAAGCCGGGAATTCACCACTTGGAGTCCCGAGCGTTTAAAGATGCCATACCGCGATACAAAACAATGCGTGGCTTTTACGTGCGGAGAAAAGGCGGTTGGGATACTCATGGACTGCCTGTTGAAATACAGGTGGAAAAAGAACTCGGGCTTAAGTCAAAAAAAGAAGTTGAAGAGTATGGCGTTGAAAAGTTCAATCAAAAATGCAAAGAGAGCGTTTGGAAATACGTGCGCGAATGGGAAGAATTTACGGAGAGGGTGGGCTATTGGATTGACTTGGAACACCCGTATGTTACCTACAAGCCGTATTATATAGAATCGGTTTGGAACATAGTAAAGAAAATAGACGAGCAGGGGCTTTTGTATAAGGACTACAAAGTAGTGCCGTGGTGCCCGAGATGCGGGACGGCGCTTTCGTCACACGAGTTGGCTCAAGGATATGAGACAGTCAAGGACTTGTCGATAACGGCGAAATTCCAAATCCGAAATCCGAAATCCGAAATAAATTCAAAATTAAAAATTCAAAATGGCAAACCAACTTATATGTTGGCTTGGACGACCACGCCGTGGACATTGCCGGGGAATGTGGCTCTTGCGGTAAATCCGAACATAACATATGTTCGGATCGGAATTACGAATCAAGAATCAGGAATAAAGGAAGAATACATACTGGCAAAAGAGAGGATAGGGAATGTTCTAAAAGATAAAGAGTTCGAAATCATTGAGGAATTTACGGGAGGGGAATTAGTCGGACTTGAATACGAACCTCTGTATCCATTTCTTGCTAAAGCCCTAAATCCTGAAGCCCTAAATCCTGCTTTCAAGGTTTATTCGGCGGATTTTGTTACGACAGAAGACGGCACGGGAATCGTGCACACGGCGGTTATGTACGGACAAGACGACTTTCAGTTGGGAACAAAAGAAGGGCTACCCAAGTATCATTTGGTAAATGAAGACGGTACTTTCAAGAAGGAAACAGGGTTTCTCTCGGGCAAACAAGTGAAGACCGAAAGTACGGACGTGGAGATAATAAAGGACTTGGCTCATCGCGGACTTCTCTTCGCGAAAGAAAAATATGAGCATAGCTATCCTCACTGTTGGCGATGCCATAGCGCGCTTATATATTTCGCCCGGGACTCTTGGTATATAAAAATGTCCGACAAAAAAATAAAAGACAAACTCGTAAAGGAAAATAAAAAAATAAACTGGGAGCCGGAATATATAAAAGAGGGCAGGTTTGGAGAGTGGCTGAAGGATATAAAGGATTGGGCTATTTCAAGAGAGAGGTATTGGGGAACGCCTTTGCCCGTTTGGATTTGTCCGCAAATCCAAACGGGCAAGATTTCAGGTTCGGAATTTAAGATTTTTGAAGGTGAAGAGTTACAAAAAACCGATAGCAAGCAGAAGGGATGCGGAAAAACGCGGGTCGTTGGGTCATTTGAAGAAATATTTAAGTTGGGAGCGGGCAGGCCTTTGACTCGTTTGATACTTTTGCGCCACGGAGAGAGCCAGAAAAACATTGACGGTATTTTTGACAGCGAAAGAGATAAATATCCTCTGACAAAAGAGGGCAAAAAGCAAGCCAAAGAAGCGGGCAAGAAACTGGCGGCGCTTGGCGTTGATGCTTTGTATTCATCTCCTGTCTTACGCGCTCGAGAAACGGCAGACATTGTGGCGGAAAATATTAAAATCAAAAACATTTTGGACGACCGTCTTTGGGAGGTAAAAAGCGGGCAATGGGACGGCAAAGAACCTCAGGACTCTCTCATAAATAGAAATCGTCTTGACTACAACGGTCTTCCTGATGAAAAGTATTACCTCACTCCAAGAGGGCAGACGGGGGAGAGCTGGAAGCAGGTGGAAGACAGAATGTCTGATTTTGTTCGCGAGATTTTGGAAAAGCACAAAGGCGAAACAGTGGCCATAGTGTCCCACGAAGGGCCTCTTATTTTTCTTTTGCGCTATTTGAAAAATTTGTCGCTTCAGGAGGTTACGAATTTGTGGCAAGAAAGAAGGACTTTTAAACGCGGGCTTTTGGGGGGATACGCCGAGGCGTCTTTCGTCTATGTTGACAACTCGACCGGTAAAGAACTGGACCCGCACAAACCTCGCGTAGACGAAATTTCTTTAATTTGTAAATGCGGAGGCGAGATGAAAAGAGTCAAAGAGGTCATGGACGTTTGGTTTGATTCGGGTGCCATGCCTTTTGCGGAGGACCATTACCCTTTTAAAAACAAGGACTACATAGATGAAAAGGGGTATCCGGCCGATTATATTTGCGAGGCGATAGACCAAACGCGCGGATGGTTTTACACTTTGCACGCAATCGGCGTTTTGATGGGCAAAGGAGCGGCTTACAAAAACGTCATTTCTCTCGGCCATCTTTTGGAAGCCAAGGGTAAAAAGATGAGCAAGTCGCTCGGCAACGTTATTGACCCAAAGGAGCAGATGGAAAAATACGGAGCGGACGCTTTGCGTTTTTGGATGTACTCGGTCAATCAGCCGGGGGAAGCGAAAAATTATGATGAAAAGACGGTGGACGAGATAGTGAAGAAGGTGTTTAACCTCGCCGATAATGTTCTGCAGTTTTATCTTTTGTATTCAAAAGATGGAACACACAACATGGAACATGCAACATCCGAGAAGGGGCATGTTTTGGACAAATGGGTTCTCGCGAGGTTGGGTCAACTGGTTGGGGAAGTAACTGAAGGGCTTGATAATTACAAGCTTCTTGAGCCGGCAAGAGCGATACGTGAATTTATCGGCGATCTGTCGCAGTGGTATCTTCGGCGTTCGCGTGACCGCATAAAGGAGGGGGACAAAGAAGCTCTGACAACTCTGCGACATGTCTTGATAGAACTATCAAAACTTTTGGCGCCGTTTACACCGTTTTTTGCCGAACATTTGTATCAGTCGCTACACGATACATGCTACACGCTACATGATAAAAGCGTGCATCTGGAAGAATGGCCGAAACATGGAACATGGAACATGGAACATGGAACAAAAATGCTTGAAGATATGGAAGAGGTGAGAAGGATTGTTTCGCTGGCACTGGAGCAGAGAGCGAAAGCGAGTATAAAAGTGAGACAGCCGCTAAACAAGTTAAAAGTTAAAAGTTTAAAGTTTAAAGTCGGAGACGAGCAAATGATAAACCTTGTGAAAGACGAGGTGAATGTAAAAGAGGTTGTTTTGGACGACACGATTTCCGGAGAAGTGGAGATTGATACGGAAATAACGCCAAAGCTTAAGGAGGAGGGAACGGTGCGGGAATTCATCCGCGCCGTGCAGGATTTACGCAAAAAGAAAGGGCTAAACCCGAGCGATTCTGTCGTGCTAAAAGTCAAGGCCGATGATACAGGCAAAGCGTTTCTTGAAAAAAATAAAAGTGAAATTCAGAAAACGGCGGGACTTAAGGATATGAGTTTTGAAGACGTGGCGACGGAAAACATTGCTATAGAAAATCTCTTTTTCTCGCTTGACATATAGATAAACAACCGGCAAAACCGGCAATTGCTTAACCCTAATTATGTTCTTCATGCGTCGTTTTAAAAAAACGACATTTGCTTTTTTTTGGTAAAAAAGTAGTATCAAAGCAGGTTGGTAAGAAAAAAAAGAAAGACAAACAGAAAACTACGGAAAGGAAGAAATTATGGAAGCAAAAGTTCCTTTAAAAGATGTGCTGGCGGCTCGCTACGCGAGCACGCCTCTGGTAAACCGCTGGGGAGAAGAGGAGAAAATCAAGTTGGAACGGCGACTTTGGGTCGCTACTCTCAAAGCCCAGAAAGACCTCGGCCTTGCGATTCCGGAAGAAGCCATCGTGGCGTATGAGAGGGTGGTGGAATTAGTTCATCTCGGCTCTATTAGATATCGAGAGATTACCACAAGACAAGATGTCAAAGCCCGTATTGATGAATTCAACACCTTGGCCGGTTACGAACTCATTCATCAGGGCTTCACGTCTCGCGAACTGACTGACAATATTGAACAGTTTCAGATTCGCCGGTCACTGCTTCATGCGAGAGAGCGTACCGTAGCGGTACTTTATGGTTTCGGATTAAACTCGCTCTATTTTAAAACCTTGGATATCTGTGGGCGCTCCCACAATGTCCCCGGGCAGACAACCACGCTCGGCAAACGCTTTGCCACTTTGGCGGAGGAGCTTCTCATCGGATTTGATCGGCTGGAACATCTCGTCGCCAACTATCCTCTACGGGGGATAAAAGGCGCCATGGGAACACAACAGGATATGCTCCATCTTTTGGGCAGTGCTGAAAAAGTGGAGGCGTTTGAGAGAAAAATCATGGAGCATCTCGGATTCTCTCGGGTTTTGGACAGCACGGGACAGGTCTATCCGCGCTCGCTTGACTTTGAAGTAGTGAGTGTTTTGGTACAGATGGGGTCCGCTCTCGGCAATTTTGCCAAAATGATCCGTCTCATGGCCGGACACGAGCTTCTCCATGAAGGATTCAAGGAAGGCCAAACGGCCTCAACCGCTCAAGGTCAACAGTCGCACATCCGAACGCATCTGCGGACTTCTCAATGTCCTTTGTGGTTTCCAAGACATGGTCAGTCGGCTTGTCGGGGACCAATGGCTTGAGGGAGACGTGAGCTGTTCGGTGGTGCGCCGTGTCGTTTTTCCGGGAGTTTTTTTCGCTTACGACGGCATGTGCGAATCTGCCCTTACCGTTTTGAAAGAGATGGAAATCTTTCAGGGAGTGATAGAAAAGGAGCTGGAGCATTACCTTCCGTTTCTTTCCAGCACGCGCTTTCTTATGGAGGCGGTGAAGAAGGGAATGGGCAGAGAGAGGGCTCATGGCCTGATCAAAAAACACGCCCTCTCGGCGGTCAGAGAGGTCAGGGGTGGAGGTGACAATCGGTTTGTTCATAAACTTTCCGAGGATGACGACTTCCCTCTAAACCGTGAGAAAATTGAAGAACTTCTTCGTCCCGATCACGGACTGGCCGAAGACCAAGTCACGCGGGTTTATGCAAAAATCTCCGAAGTCACGAGAAAGTTTCCGAAGGAAGTAATCGAATACCTTCCTGAACCGATTTTGTGATCGAGGGATTTTCACAGTCGTATCACAGCGCGTCCAATCATTTTGGCGCGCTTTATTTTTGGTATGCAAAATATACAAAAGTGTGGTAATATGACGGCTGGTTAATTATGAAAACAATAGTACCTTTGCTGGTTTGGACTGGCGCCGTATGGCTAAACTGGCGCTTTGACAGAAACGGCAGGACAGTGGCGAAACACTGGCGACTCTTGATTTTGTTAGCAAACGCGGTGGCCGTTTTTACGGTCGCGTACAGTTTGCTATCTCCTCGGTAGCACGTCGCCCCTCCCAACAACCACCCGTCTCGCGCAAGCGTCACGGGTTTCTTTTTAACTTTTCACTTCACATTTCAAACTTTAAGTTTTTTATGTATCACATACATCACACAGACGCTTTTGTGATAAAAGTGGCGACGGTTAAAGAAGCGAATGCCACGTTTTTGATTTTTACGAGAGAGCTTGGGATGTTGTGGGCATCCGCTCAAAGCGTCAGAAGGACGGATTCCAAACTGCGGGGGCATTTGCGGGAATTTTCTTTTTCTCACATTTCTTTGGTTCGGGGCAAAGACACATGGAGAATAACGGGGGCGGAGCAAATGGTGAATTTTTACGACTGTTTTTTTACAAACAAAGATGCCCTTTTTGTATGCGCGCGAATTTTCGGTCTTTTGCGGAGGTTACTTTACGGGGAAGAAAAAAACGAGCGTCTTTTTTCCGTTCTTGAGGAGACATTTAATTTTATAAAAGAATCCGCGCTTTCCCGAAGTCGGCTGTTGAACGTGGAAACCATAGCGGTGCTTAGAATTCTGCATTGTCTCGGTTACATAGGGGACTCTAAAGAAATCGGGGGTTTTGTGGAAAGTCCGTTCTTTTCAGAAGAGGTCGTCTCTCAAATGGCAGGAGTGAGAAAGACGGCGTTGGGAGAAATAAACAGAGCGCTTAGAGAAAGTCATCTGTGACTTTCCTCGGGGGACGCCTGCCGTATTTCGTAATTCAAGATATTCTAATAACTTTTTCGCTGTGCTATAATTTACCGATGCTTCCTTTAAATGGTAACGATTCCGAAAAGGATAAAATAGAGGGCTTAAAAGAGCATATCTATTCCAGAAACCATGCCACGGGCGACGTGCATTCCCATAGCGGGAAATTCAAAAAGCACAACGTTGAAATTGCGGACGAATGGAAAAGCGGAGATGGCGATTTAAGCGGGTTAGACGAACAGATGGCAAGAGTTCCAAAAAAACTGTCTGGCGCGGCCAAGCTCTTTATGACAGCGGCAATATTTTTTGTCGCTTCTTTGTCTGTGGCTGTTTTCATGTTTCTATCCGGTGGCAATCTCATTAAGTCGGAGAACGTTGGTATAAACATCATCGGGCCGGTTTCCGTAAGTGGCGGGGAAGAGATGTCTTTTGAAGTGTCCGTTGAAAATCAGAACAACGTGGCGCTGGAGTCCACTTATCTTCTTATAGAATATCCGGAAGGTTCGCGTGACCCGAAAGACGTAACAAAAGAACTCACGAGATACAGGGAGCTTTTGGGAAATATAGAGCCGGGACAGTCGTCCAGTAAAAAAATATCGGCAGTCCTTTTTGGAGAAGAAGGACAGAGGAAAGAGATAGCAATATCTACCGAGTATCGCGTCCGAGGTTCCAATGCTTTGGTAAAAAAAAGTAAACTGTATGAAGTGATAATAAATTCTTCTCCCGTTTCAGTAACAGTGGATTCCGTGGGGACAGTGAGCAGTGGTCAGAAAACGGAGTTTACCGTAAATATTTTTTCTAATTCAACTTCCGATATCAAGAATCTACTTTTGAAAGCCGAGTATCCTTTTGGCTTTGTTTTTGAATCGGCTGTGCCAAAACCATCTGTCGGTGAAAACACTTGGAACATCGGAGATTTAAAACCCAACGCCAAACAGATCATTCGGTTGACGGGCAAAATAGAAGGCCAAGACGAAGAAGTCCGCATCTTCCGTTTCACCATAGGAACGGCTGATAAAAATGACGCAAGATTTATAGGAATTCCTTTCCTGACCGCTTCAAAAGAAATAGCCATAGAAAAACCTTTTATCGGACTTGAACTTTCTTTAAATGGCGATACGGGTAGGGGATACGTGGCGGACAGTGGGAAAATAATAAGAGCCGATGTTATGTGGAGAAACAACACGCCCGATAAAATAACCGGAGCGAAAATAATCGCAAAACTTTCCGGCCCGGCGATAAAAAAAGGTTCCGTAGACGCGGAAGGAGGTTTTTACCGTTCGTCCGACAATTCAATAATATGGGACCAGACCAACAGCCGTGATTTTGACATCCTAAATCCCGGGGATAGCGGTAGGGTCAGCTTCACTTTCAGCACCGTGGGAGTGGCGGACGCGGTGGCTTCTATAAAAAATCCGGAGCTTTTGGTGGAAGTAAGCGCGGAAGGAAACAGAGTGGGTGAAAATCAAGTCCCGCAAATAACGACGACCTCCATAAACAGGGAAGTGAAAGTGTCTTCCGTTTTGGGATTGTATTCTCGAGCGCTCTATCATACGGGGGTGTTGGTAAACAGTGGTCCTATACCTCCAAAAGTTGACCAAGAAACCACATATACTGTAGTGTGGACTTTGACGAACACTTCAAACGACGCTGGAAATGTTACTGTTTCGGCCAATCTGCCGTCTTATGTAAAATGGATAGGCAGTCCGAACGCTTCTGAAGGAGAACTGTCATATAATCCGGTAAGCGGGCAGGTGATTTGGAGGGCTGGAGATGTTTCGGCTCAAGCCGGATATTCCAAGCCGGTAAAAGAAATGACTTTTCAGATTTCCTTGGAGCCGAGTTCAAGTCAGGTAGGTTCCACTCCCACTCTTATGAGTGTGGCGGAAGTGACAGGTGACGATAAATTTACAGGCGCGCGTTTAAGCGCGACAGCAGGCGGACCTATAACAACAGAACTTTCCGCTGATCCCGCCTTCGGGCGAGGGCAAGGAGTGGTAATAGAGTAATATCGTGTAACACGAAACACGAAACGTGGAACATAAGAAAAACCGCAGAATAAAAATATGAAAGAAGAGAAAAATAACCAAATGGAAAAAATCGTCTCACTTTGCAAGAGAAGGGGGTTTGTGTATCCCGCGTCCGAAATATACGGCGGTTTTTCGGGGTTTTGGGATTACGGACCTTACGGTCTTGCGCTGAAAAATAACATAAAAAACTTGTGGTGGGAGATGTTTGTTACGGATAGAGAAAATATGTATGGAATTGACGCGGCTACCCTAACCAGTCAAAAAGTTTTGGAGGCCAGCGGACATGTTGGCGGATTTTCTGACCCGATGGTGGAATGTTCAAAATGCAAAAAGAAATTTAGAATTGACCAGCTTGAAAACAAAGACAAGTGTTTTGATTGTGGGGGGACACTCGGAGCAGAAAGACAGTTTAACATGATGTTTAAAACCCATGTCGGAGCTTCTGAAGATAGCGAATCGGTATCATATCTGCGTCCCGAAACCGCCCAGGGCATTTTTACAAATTTCAAAAACGTTTCTGACTCTTTCCATCCAAAATTGCCTTTTGGAATAGCACAGATGGGCAAGGCATTTAGAAACGAAATTTCTCCGAGAGATTTTCTTTTTCGCGCCAGAGAGTTTGAGCAAATGGAGGTTGAGTATTTTGTTCGTCCGGACGACTGGAAGGGCGAGTTTGAAGAGTGGCGAAAACTAATGAACAGCTGGATAGAAAAAATCGGTTTACCTAAGGAAAAAGTGTACGAGCTTGAAGTGGCAGATTCCGAAAGAGCGCACTATTCAAAACGGACCATTGATTTTGAATACGATTTTCCTTTTGGCAGAAAAGAATTGTACGGACTGGCTTATCGCACTGACTATGATTTGCAAAACCACGCCTCTTCAAGCGGTGTTGATTTGACGTATCGCGAAGAGGGCGGCGGTGAGCCGTTTTTGCCCCACGTTATTGAACCATCTCTTGGGGTTGACAGGACTGTGCTCGCTGTCCTTTCCAGCGCCTACACCGAAGATGAAATGAACGGCGAGATTCGCGCCTACTTGAAATTAAAACCGGCGCTTGCTCCCGTTAAAGTAGCCGTCTTTCCTCTTCTTAAAAATAAACCGGAACTGGTGGAAAAGGCGAGGGAAGTCCGTAAGGATTTATGCTCTATGCTACAAGTTCCATGCTCCATGATTGCCTTTGACGACAACGGAAACATCGGCAAGCGCTACCGCAGGCAAGACGAAATCGGTACGCCGTTTTGCGTAACTGTTGATTTTGATTCGCTTGAAAAACACGATGTCACCGTAAGAGACCGCGATACTGGAGAGCAGGAGAGGGTGGGGGTAAACGAACTTTCAGCACATATATCAAAACTCGTGACGAAATAACTAAAATGTGTAATATTGTGTACGGTTTGTTCCGTCAATAAAATGCAGACGATCGTCTACATTTTATATTTCAGGTCAGGCGCCTTTTTGTGATTTACCTATTCCCCAACTTCCCTTGTTGGTGGCGGACTAATACATTCTTTTGACATGGGGAATAGAAAGTGTATCTTTAGGGTAGATGAAAGCAAAATTTAATATCCGATTCAATGTACGTATTCAATACAGCCCGCATTCAGGTGACGCGCGGGTAAATGATCTCACAACATGGGCCACACAAAGGGCTCAACATTTTTTTTCACACGGAATCTTCCGTCTGTTTTCGGACGGACGTCTGATTTTGGGTGGTGAAAAAAATCTAAAAACAGTTGTGTTTCAGGTTCCCTTGGAGCCCAAAGACATAAACGCCGTGCGGATTTTGGCTCCGGAGCTTCTGATTTCCAGAGACCCGCCGGAAAAAGTGCCTAACGTCGCTACTTGTCTTGAGGTGGCGAAGATTCCTGACCAGCGATACGGGCAAATTTTACCGTGTGAAGATTTCTTAATCCTTGACACGACGGAAAGATGCCTCTGTTTAAAGAGTCAACGGACGGTACGTAGGAAAGTGGATATAAAAAATCCTACATTCCTTGGTTTCGACATTTAGCTTTTCAAGGCCCTTCGGGGCCTTTGTGTTTGTCCGTTTTTAAATCCATGTTAATCTGTGCTTATCTTATCTTTAATTACGAAATACGGCAGACGCCCCCCCACGAGGAAAGTCACAAAAAAGTGACTGAGCCCCGGGCAAGCGCCCTTGGAGCGGTCACTTTTTTGGGAGCTTTCCGAGTGGGGGGGTAAGCAAGTGTTTCGTAATTCACAGTATCTTAAGTTCATATTGGAGTTTTCAATCATTCTTTCATATGAAATTTAATAAAACAATTTTATCAAACGGCCTGCGACTTATCACGGTCCCCATGAAGGACAATCCGACGGTAACAGTCATGGTACTGGTGGAAGCAGGTTCTAAATACGAGAGCAAAGACATAAGCGGTATTTCGCATTTTTTGGAGCATATGTGTTTTAAGGGCACCGGGGCGCGGCCAACGGCGCTACATATAGCGAAAGAGCTTGACTCTATCGGCTCACAATGCAATGCTTTTACCTCGCATGAATTTACCGGCTATTTCGCCAAGGCGGATTACAAGCACAAAGACAAAATTCTGGACATTGTTTCTGACTTGTATTTGAATCCCACATTGCCCGAAAAAGAAATTGAAAAAGAAAAGGGAGTGATAATAGAGGAGATAAACATGTATGAGGATTTGCCTCAAAGAAAAGTGGGAGAATTATTTTTTGAAGTTTTATATGGAGACCAGCCGGCGGGGTGGAATATAGTGGGGACGAAAGAGACGGTAAAAGCCACAACCAGAGACGCATTAGCTGAATATCGGGAGAGAAACTATGTTTCAGGCGCCACGACAGTTCTCATCTGCGGAAACATTGACGAAGAAGCGGCCAAAAACGCCGTTATGGAAAAATTTACCGCCATAAGCGCTGGAGAGAAACATAAAAAAACAAAAGTGGAAGAACTGCAGGCATCTCCGGCCGTTTGCGCGTCGTACAAAAAAACAGATCAGTCCCATGTTGTCATCGGCGCCAGAACTTTTGATGTTTATGATAAACGCAATGCCACATTGAAAGTTTTAACCGCTATTTTGGGCGGAGGCATGAGTTCTCGGCTTTTCCAAAAAGTCAGGGAGGAAATGGGGGCGGCATATTATGTTCGCGCCGAAACGGACGCCTATACAGACCACGGATACTTGGCCGTATCGGCGGGAGTCCAGCACGGAAAAATCAAAGAAGTCATTGAGGCGATTTTAGGCGAGTTTAAAAAAATCAAAGAAAACACCGTTGAAGACGAAGAAGTTAAAAAAGCCAAGGACTATCTTACGGGCAATTTTTTATTGTCGCTTGAATCGTCTGATTCTCTTGCCGATTATTACGGATACCAGGAGGTCCTAAAAAAAGAATTAAAAAAACCGGAGGAAGCTGTCGCGGAAATAAACGCGGTTAACGCCGGCCATGTTTACGACTTGGCAAAAGACATTTTCAAGAATGAAAAACTCAATATGGCAGTGATAGGGCCTTATGAGGAAACCAAAGAGTTTGAAGACATTCTTCATTTCTAAACAAGGTGGTATCATATTGGAATGGATAGAAACATCTCTATTACAATAACTTCAGGCACTATTATCAAGGCCATCGCGGTGATTTTCCTGTTTTTTATACTGTACGTAGTGCGTGATTTGGTTCTTGTGGTTTTGACCGCTACCCTTATCGCCTCTGCCATTGAACCGATGGCTCTGTTTTTGCGCCGGCGCGGACTGTCGCGACTTTTGTCGGTGCTTCTCATATACGCCTCTTGCGCCGGAATATTTGTCGGTCTTTTCTATTCTTTTGTGCCGACTTTTCTCAAAGAAACATCAGGTTTGATTTCGGAAGTTCCGAGATATATTGATTCGGTGTCTCTTTGGGACCCTCTCGGACTGTCAAGCGACAGTTTGGAAGGAGAGAGACAATTTGCGGAAGGACTTTCCAGAGGTATCGTTGAGTCGGAAATAGCCGTCAGAAGTTTTTCCGGAGCTCTTTCAATAAGAGAGGTGGTCTCCACGTTAAGCCGAGCCATCAGTAATGTTTCCGAGGGTTTTGTCCAGACGGTAAGCGTAATTTTCGGAGGGATATTGAGTTTTATTCTGATTATCGTTTTGTCTTTTTATCTTGCGGTCCAGGAAAACGGAATAGCTAAATTTTTGCAAGTCGTAACTCCTCGCAACCATGAAAAGTATGTCATAGGTCTTTGGCAGAGGGTACAACTCAAAATCGGATATTGGTTGCAGGGACAGCTTTTGCTTGCTGTTCTTGTCGGTGTTTTGGTTTATCTCGGTCTCACTATTCTTGGTGTCAGAAACGCCATGTTTTTCGGAGTACTTGCCGGCATTTTTGAAATAATTCCACTTTTCGGCCCGATACTGGCGGCCATACCGGCAGTGGCGGTGGCGTACATAGATGGCGGAGTGTCTTTGGCTCTCTTGGCGGTCGGTTTATATCTTATAATCCAACAATTTGAGAATCATTTGATTTATCCGCTCGTGGTTCGGAAAATCATCGGTGTGCCACCCATTATCGTTATAATCGCTTTGATTGTCGGAGCCAAGTTGGCGGGGTTTTTGGGACTTATATTATCTGTTCCATTGGCGGCGACACTTATGGAGCTGTTTGAAGACGCGGAGAAAAAAAAGGCAAAGGAAATTCCTGAAATGGTGAAATAATTGATTTTACTTTGCCACTCTGTTAGAGTTTTTCCATGTTACAAAAGAACACTTTTTACATTACTGTCCCGATTTTTTATCCTAACGCGAATTTGCATTTGGGACACGCCTACACCACCACTCTGGCGGATGTTTTGGCGCGGTACAGTCGTCTGGCGGGGAAAGAAACCTACTTTTTGACCGGCTCGGACGAGAACGCGGAAAAAGTGGCAAAGGCGGCCAAGAAAGCGACAAAAGAGACCAAGGAATATTTAGACGAGATTTCAGAAAATTTCAAACGCCTTTTTGCCGATTTGGATATTTCTTATGACCAGTTTATTCGGACGTCGGACGAAAAGGCGCATTGGCCGGGAGCGGTGGAGTTTTGGAAAAAACTTGCCTCGGCCGGAGATATTGAAAAACGCTCTTATGAAGGTTTGTACTGCGTGGGGCATGAAGCATTTGTTATGGAAAAGGACTTAATTGACGGAAAATGTCCTGACCATAACGAAGAGCCGCAAGTTGTCAAAGAAGAAAATTATTTTTTCAAGCTTTCAAAATATACTCTGAAAATCAAGGAAAAAATAGAAAGCGGCGAACTTAAAATTATTCCAGAAACGCGCAGAAATGAAATCGTGGCCTTACTGGAAAGGGGATTGGAAGATGTGAGTTTCTCGAGGCCCTCTGATAAGGTCTCGGTTGGCATTCCCGTGCCGGACGACCCGAGCCAGAAAATGTATGTTTGGTGCGATGCTCTTGTAAATTATGTAAGCGCTCTCGGTTTTGGCAGAGAAGACCGCGCTTTATATGACAAGTTTTGGCCGGCCGATGTCCATGTTATAGGCAAAGACATTCTGCGTTTCCACGCCGCCATTTGGCCGGGGATGCTTCTTTCTGTGGGACTGCCACTTCCTCGCGCAATTTTGGTGCATGGATTTATTACTTCCGGTGGCAAGAAGATGAGCAAGACCCTTGGAAACGTCATTGACCCGAAGACACTCATAGACGAATACGGAGCCGAAGCAGTGCGTTATTATTTGGCTCGGCACATTTCGCCTTTTGAAGACGGAGATATCACTCTTGAAAAATTCAAAGAGGCCTACAACGCCGATTTGGCCAATGGCATCGGCAATCTTGTAAGTCGCGTGATGAAGATGGCTGAGCAATATAATCCGAATACTGCGAATGAATATGCTGATACTGCAAACAAATACAAATTTCCGAAAGAATACATAAAAGCGATGGATGAGTACAACATAAAAAAAGTTGCGGACATTGTATGGGAACACATTTCAAAAACCGATCAGAAGATACAAGAAACGGAACCATTTAAATTGGTCAAATCAGAGCCGGAAAAAGCAAAGCGGATTATCGCCGAATTGGTTGTTGGGGTCTATGAGATTGCTGAAATGCTCTCGCCGATACTTCCCGAGACATCGGAAAAGATAAAGGATTTGGTCAGGTCAAACAAGTCGCCGGCAGAACCGCTGTTTCCGCGCAAATAGCCAAATGGGGACAGGGACAATAAACTTCATAAACGATTATCTTTCTCATGGGATAGTCAGATTGTGGTAGAATCATAGAGGCAGACATAGGTGCTGAATTTTTATATGAGTAATGAAAAAAATGTAAAGCGAGGGTTCACCCGCCAAAATTTTCGTCAGAAAATTTCAGGCGGGTTCACTTTAATAGAACTTTTAGTGGTGATAGCCATCATAGGCCTGCTGTCGTCGGTGGTTTTGTCGTCATTAAACAGTGCGAGAGAGAAGGCGAGGGATGCGCGGAGACTTTCCGATTTACGACAAATTAATACTGCAATTCAGTTTTACTACGATAAATTTGGATTTTATCCAAAATGTGGCACTGTAACCATTACAGGAACGGACTGTTTTTCAAATGAATTGAAAAATAATAATTTTATGGTACAAGTACCGACTGACCCGTCATACCCACAAAAACAATATCAATATTACGATTCCGGTGGCACTAGATATGCTTTGCGAGTTTTATGGTTTGAAAGCCAGCCACTCGCGCGTACGGGTAGTTATCCAAACGGCACCACATGCCAATCCTCGCAATACCCTACTTGTAATTGGTATGATTCTTGTGTATATGTAGCTGGTTCTTCTTGCACCATTATGTCTCAGGTGTATGGTTCTGAATAATTAATGCGGACAGCCAACATTGTTTCTTAGAACCGTGTTTGTGGAATCTACAATGCGAGTCAAATAAGACAATGCTCCAGAGCTATGTGCTTTTGCAGAAATGACGCAAGTTGTCTTTTTTGGCGCAAAGATTATTCTATACTCTTCTTGTCTTATTCCTAATTCTTAAATCATAAATCATGAATCCATCTTTTATTGATTGCCACGCGCACGTAAACTTTGCCGCTTACGACTCGGACAGGGACGAGGTTATTTCTCGCGCCTTGGAGAATAATACGTGGATGATAAATGTCGGCACGCAGAAAGATACGAGCAAAAAAGCGGTGGAGATTGCCGAGAAATATAAAGAAGGCGTCTACGCAATCGTCGGAACGCACCCGATACACACCGACAAGAGTTTTCATGATGAGAAAGAGCTGGGGGAAGGGAACCGAGAGTTCACCTCGCGCGGAGAAGAATTTGATTACGAGTATTACAAAAATCTGGCAAAGCACCCGAAAGTGGTGGGGATAGGGGAGTGTGGATTGGACTACTACCGCATGGAACATGGAACATGGAACACGGAACATAAAAAACAGGAAGAGGCGTTCCGGAAGCAGATAGAATTGGCGATTGAAGTAGGAAAGCCGCTTATGCTTCATGTGAGAAATCCGGCACCCCCTCTGTCCTCCGGACATCTCCCCCTCAAAGAGGGGGAGAGGGGGATTTCAGCCTACAGAGACGCGGTTTCTATTCTTAAATCATATATCGTAAACCCTGTGAAAAAACCGTCTTCGGCTTTCGCTTCTAGCGAATTTCACAGGGTAAATCATAAATCATCTCCACGCGGCAATTTCCACTTCTTTGCCGGCTCAATTGACGAGCTAAAAGAGATTTTGGATGTCGGATTCAACGTATCTTTTACGGGCGTTATCACTTTCACCCGCGACTACGACGAACTTGTAAAATACGCGCCGATTGACAGAATTCTTTCGGAAACCGATTGCCCGTATGTAACGCCTGCTCCTCATAGAGGGAAAAGAAACGAGCCGATTTACGTAGCGGAGGTGGTGAAGCGAATAGCGGAGATAAAGGGGATGCCGCTCAAATACGTGCAAGCACAGCTCTTGAAAAATGCACGGCAGATGTTCAAGGTATAATTCAAGGTCCGAAATCTATAATGCGAACCTGCGAATTATGCGAATACTACGAACAAGGAGAACGGTTTTTGTAGTATTCGCATATCGTTCGTAGTATTAGGATTATACATACTCTGTTTGCAAACCATGCTCAAAAATGGTAGTGTATCGGCATTACAAGTAAAGATTCAACAAACATGGAAAACGAACAAGCGGAGCCGAGAATATATGAAATCGGCTACCATATCCTACCGCTTGTGCCGGAGGAAAAGCTCGCGGTCTCTCTCGGAGAGCTGAAGGCGATTCTTGAAAAGCACAAAGCGGTTGTAATATCTGAGGATTATCCGAGGAACATGCATCTGGCGTACAAACTGCGCAAGCAGATAGCCGGAAAGTATCAGGATTTCAATTCAGCTTATTTCGGGTGGATAAAATTTGAGGCCTCAAGCGAAGCGGTGATTTCCATAAGCAATGACTTTGAAAGTCAGAATGATATCTTGCGCTTTATAGTTGTAAAGACGGTAAGAGAAAACACGATGGCTCCCATTAAAGCCCTTCAGCAAAAAGAGGGAAGGGTGAGGGAAGAAAGAAAGAAACCAGCGGAAAAATCGCCAATTTCGGAAGAAGAGCTGGATAAAACCATAGAAGAGTTGGTGGTAGAATAAGTACACGACACGAATATACGAATAGAAGAACGAATGACGCGAATAAAATGAAGACAGAAAATCATTCGTGGATTCCAAATTCGCCATATTCGCATCTTTTATTCGTAAATTAGCATCGAGTATATGTATTTAAACAAAGCTCTTATATACGGCAACCTAACCCGCGACCCGGAGTTGAAGTCACTGCCAAGTGGCACGAAAGTGGCCACGTTTGGCATGGCAACCAACCGCCGGTACAAAGACCAAAACGGCAACTGGCAAGATCAGGCCGACTTTCATAATGTTGTGGTTTTTGGAAGACAGGCCGAGACATCAGCTCAGTATTTGAAAAAAGGAAGCGGCGCTTTCGTGGAAGGTAGGATGCAGACACGAAGCTGGGACGATAAGCAAACGGGACAGAAGAAGTATCGCACGGAAGTCGTGGCCGAGAGAGTGCAGTTCGGGCCTATCGGTCAGAACAGAACTCAAGGAGGACCATCTAATAACAACGCTCAAAACAATCCGGAAAAGGGAGCAACAGAGAAAGGGGCCGAAGATTCAATACAATATCCGGAAGAAGACATAAACGCAGAAGACATACCATTTTAATCGCTAATCGTGTAACGTATAGCTTGTAACGCCATAATCTAAAACTTGTAACTTGTAACGTGTAACGCCGGAAAAGAAATACTCTGACGCTACACGTTATACGCTTCGCGCTACACGATTTTGACGCTACACGCTACACGCTACACGCTACACACTTATGAATCAATGTTTTTTCTCTCAACATAACTTGAAATACGTGGACTACAAAGACACGGAGCTTTTAAAAAAGTTTCTTAATCCTCATGGCAGGATTCTAAGCAGAAAAAGGACGGAACTTTGCGCGAAGCATCAGCGAGCTGTCGCTTTGACGGTAAAAAGAGCGAGGTTTATGGGGTTTTTGCCGTACATAGCCAGATAATTTTATTCCAAATCAACCTTGAATTGGGAACACGAATTTATCCGAAAAAACCCCTAACGCCACAGGCGTTAGGGGTTTTAGTATTCGGGAGTATTTGGGTTTAAAATTCGGGATTGATTAGTGATTTTACACACGTTCTACGTATTCTCCCGTCTCGGTATTTATCCGAAGCACATCTCCTTCTTTAACGAACATCGGCGTGTTTACAGTCGCGCCGGTTTCAAGCGTAACTTGCTTTGTGCCTCCTTGCACGGTATTGCCTTTAACAGCAGGAGCCGCTTCCACAACCTTCAGTTCCACTTTGATAGGAAGGCTGACGCCTATTATTTCTTCGTTGAAATACAAGGCGGTAACCAGAGAGTTTGCTTTCAGAAATTTTTTGCCCTGGCCCAAAAGCTCTTCGCTTAGTTGAAATCTCTTGCTCGGATCATTGGCTTCGCAAAACCACCACTGTCCTTTGTTGTTGTACAAATATTTTATTTCCCGCTTTTCCAAATCAGCTTCCTCTGCCTTTTCGGATTGACCGAAAGTACGTTCGGTAACTTTGCCTGTTATGATGTTTTTGAGCTTGGTCTGATTTACCGGTTTTCTCTGTTGCATGCGAAAAATCCGCGCGTCAAGAACCTCATACGGCGCTTTGTCTAAAATGATAAATCTACCTTTTAGGATTTCGTTGTATTCAAGCATGGGAGTGACTCGATGCGAATCTGCGGATAGGGGATTCGAATTTACGAATAAAATGATGCTAATGAACCGTATTTATGACGCGGATAGGTTTTAGATAGGTGTTCCTAAAATTAACTATTAAACCGAGATTATAGCCAGCAGCTTCAAGATAACGTCTCATCTGGTAGAAGTCCTCTTTCGTTACAAATGGCTTGGCCTTTAAATCCAACAATATTTTATTGTCGATACAGAAATCTACCACATTAGTATTTTGTCGGTCAAGCTTTTCCATCGGCAACGCCTTTTCTCTCTCGTACTCAAGTTTGCTCTCTTTTAATAGCGTTTCTAACAAATCTCCGTATTGTCTTTCGCGGCACATTCTCCCCAGCTCTCTGTGTGTTCTAAATAATATTCCGGTAATTCTATACGAGAGTTCTTTGTGTATAATTTTTTCTACCTCTCCCATTTTATTCGCGTCATTCGAATTGTCTAATTAGTAAATTCGCATCGTGTTACTCTTTTAATTTCGCGAGAATTTCTTTCAGAATCTGTTCCGCGATTTTTCCATTGTCACGAAGAAACTGGCGAGTAGAGTCGTAGCCGCGGCCGAGTTTTACTTCGCCATAGGAGTAAGAGCTTCCGCTTTTTTGAACAAGACCAAACTTTTCGCCCAATGCTATAAGTTCGCCTTCGCGAGATATTCCTTCGTTATACATAAGGTCAAATTCCGTCTGTCTAAACGGGGCGGCCACTTTGTTTTTTACCACCTTTACGCGGACACGACCTCCCATTATTTCTTCACCCTTTTTTATTTGAGCGATACGGCGAACGTCCAAGCGCACGGATGTGTAAAACTTAAGCGCCTTACCGCCAGGGGTCGTTTCGGGATTACCAAACATAACTCCTATCTGCATACGTATCTGGTTTATAAATATTACTATGGTTTTTGAACGGGCGACGATAGCGGTAAGTTTCCTAAGGGCCTGCGACATGAGTCGCGCCTGCTTTCCCATATGACTTTGCCCCATGTCTCCCTCTATTTCGTCTTTCGGGGTAAGAGCGGCAACGGAGTCAATGACCACGACGTCTATTTTCCCCGACCTGACAAGCGATTCCACTATTTCAAGCGCCTGTTCGCCCGTATCCGGTTGGGATATTAAAAGCTCGTCTATTTTCACTCCGAGCTTCTTGGAGTACTCCGGGTCCATGGCGTGTTCGGCGTCAATGTACGCGCATATTCCGCCTTTTTTCTGGGCTTCGGCGACTACGTGGAGGGCTAAAGTGGTTTTACCGCTTGACTCCGGGCCGAATATTTCAACAATTCTACCGCGAGGAAGGCCTCCCACTCCGAGAGCGGCGTCAAGACCGATAGAGCCGGTGGGAATGGCGTTTACATTCACCTTCGGTTTTTCGCCCAGCTTCATTATGGCGTCGTCTCCGAATTTGGTTTTTATGGCGCGAAGAGCCTCGTCCACTTCTTTGTGGGAAGGGGGCAGAGAGGAAGACGGCGAAGTCGTCGCTTCTTCCGTCGTTTCTTTTTTCGGTGAGATTTTTTTGGACATCGTTTTGTTATTCAGAAGTTAATTTATAATTTCGGGTTCATATACAAGCTCCAATCTTTCCGTTTTCACTCTGCCAAACCTGTCTTTGGCTTCAAGTGTGATTATATTATAGCCGGGGGCGAGTAGCAATTTTTCCAGAAAAGAGCCCTCCTCGTTGGTAAAAATCTGCCTGCCGTTTAAGGTCAGAAAGGCGATATTTTCCACCGAACCGGATACGGCCACTAACGAATTGCCAACAGTAGAGCCATTTTGAATACTGCCCAAAATAAGAATGGGTCCCCGTAGGAAATCAAGCGACCGTAAATACATATAGCCCGTGCCGATTACGGCCAGTACCACAAATACCAAGAGACCGATTCCTAATTTCCTAATCATATGTTTTTTGATTTTCGTCCTCGTCCGGTTGAATGTTTTCTTGAGAATGGTCAACTTCTTCCGGTATGGCTGAAGACGACGGAGCGTCAAAGACCTCACGGGGTCTCGAACCATCGGCCGGCCCTATAACGCCTCTTTCCTCCAGCATGTCCATGAGGCGGGCGGCTCTGGCATATCCTACGCGAAGTTTGCGTTGAATATATGAAGTGGACGCTTTGCCTGCCGCCACAATGGCTTGGCGGGCTTCTTCGTATAGGTTGTCGTCAATGTCCTCATCTTCGTTCATGGAATTAAAGATATCAGAAGAAGCCCCTGTGTTTTCTCCCTCGCCGGAAAGAGTCAGTTCTTGAGTGGCTTCGTCCGCGTATGTTTCCGCCAAGTATTTCACTACGTTTTTAACTTCATTTTCTGAAACAAAGGCCGATTGTATACGAAGAGGTTTTCCCATTTCTCCCGAAAGGAACAGCATGTCTCCCGCTCCCAGAAGTTTTTCGGCTCCGCCCGTGTCCAAAATGGTTCTTGAGTCAATTTGAGAAGAAACTTGAAGGGCGATGCGCGCCGGCACGTTGGCTTTTATGAGACCGGTAATGACATTCACGGACGGACGTTGGGTTGAAATAATAAGGTGGATTCCCACGGCGCGACTCATTTGGGCCAATCGCACGATGGCTGACTCCATTTCTCTTGGGTAACTGCTCATAATATCCGCCAGTTCGTCTATGACCACGACAATATAGGGCATAAGTTCGGGCAATTTCGCGCCATCTGCCTCGCTGTCTTTTTTGCTTGACTTCTTCAGAGCCGGTTCCAGTATGTTTTTGTGATAGGACTCAATGTCTCGCACCGACTCCGACTCCAATATATCGTATCGGCGATCCATTTCTTTTGCCGCCCATTTCAAAGCCAAAATGGCTTTTTTCGGTTCGGTAATGACCGGAGTCAAAAGATGAGGTATTTTTTTATAAAGAGTGAGCTCTACGCGTTTCGGGTCTATCATTATGAGTTTCAAGTTCTCCATGGAGTTGCGATACAGAAGGGAAGTGATAAGCGCGTGTATGGTTACAGATTTTCCTGAGCCCGTCGTGCCTGCTATGAGAAGGTGGGGCATCTTGGCGATGTTCGCGAAATGCGCCTTTCCGGATATGCCCTTGCCGAGGCCGACAAGAAGAGGTTTTTCCGATTCGCCATAGTCGGGTGATTTCAAAAGAGTTCCCAGACCTAAAGTGGCTTTGGTTGTGTTCGGCATCTCAATGCCGACAAGAGCTTTGCCCGGTATAGGCGCTTCTATGCGAAGAGGGTGGGCGGCCAAGGCCAAAGACAAGTCGTTTTGCAAAGCTACTATGCGGGACAATTTTACTCCCTCCGCCGGTTTTAAAGCATACCGTGTTACTGACGGCCCGACCGTTATTTCATCCATCTCCACGTGTATGCCGAAATTCAAAAGAGTGCGTTTTATTATGGTCGCGTTGACTTTGATGTCGCCGACTCCGGGTTTGCCTCTGTCTTCTTCCAATAGGGAAAGAGAAGGCGGTTTATACTCTTTGTGCATCGCCTTAAACGGAGCGATAAGACCAAATTCGCTGTCTTCGGACGCTTTTTTTTCTTTGGCAAAAGAATTTTTTATCTCCGGTTCTTTTTCCTCCCCGTCTTCGTCATCGTAGCCGGCCTCTTTGGTGGCTTTATCAATACGCTCTTCTTCCTCTTCGGTTACCACCGAGGAATCGTCTTCTTTTCTGCCGAACTTGGACAGAAGAGACCTTATGGGGTCGACGGTAAAACGCGTTTCAAATATCACGAGCAGAGAAATTAAAAAAACGGCTGTCAATATAACCACAGTGGCGTATATGTCAAAGAAGTTAAGAAGGGGTAGGGAAATTATGTTTCCCACGGCTCCGCCTCCTTTTTCAAAAGCGATATTTGTAATACCGAGTCCGGCCAGAAGAAACAGAGTCCCTCCGCCTATTTTAACCAAAGGGAAACCTTCTTTTATATATGTCCAGAAACTGACTCCCATCATAAAAAGTACGAGAGGCAGTAGAAAATAGCCGATGCCTAAAAGTTTTGATAAAAAGCTGTAAGTGTGACTTCCCACGATGCCCGCTTTGTCAAAAGCCGACAGTATAAGAAAGATTCCGGCCACAAAAAAGACAACGGTAACAATCGCTTGTAATGTGCCTTCTCTTGCTCCCTCTTCAAATTCAGAGTCCTTGGTTTTTTTTCGTTTATTTTTCTTAGCCATACAAACATTATACCAGACGGCTGTAGAAAGCCGACATCAAAAAACGACGCTCATAGGCGTACCAAGTTTTGACTTTTAGGGAGTGTCCCTTATAATGGGTTTAAGAGAAAAAGTCCTTTAAAGATGAGAGGCGAGTATAAAGGACACCTTGAGAAGGTACAAAGGACAAATGCGATATAGGACAAGCCATATAAAAGACAACAGTAATGGACAAAAAGGACAAATTTATTCAAGTGAGTGTGGTAAATAAGGGCCTAAACCCTCTTGTTTTTAAGCTGTTTCATAAAGACAGCGACTTATTTTTCATATTTAAAAAGACAGAAAAAATTGCGGCCGCTTTGTTTCTTGTGACCAACCTGATGTCCGATACTGAACCTCTAAAGACCACTATTAGAAATCTCGGGGCGCGTCTGATTTCCAAAGCACTGTCCTTAACAGGCAATCCAAAAATCTCGTTCGGGGATCCTGTCAAAAATTTGTTGTTGGACTTTGTTGAGATAACTGCCCTGCTTGAAGTTTCATATTTGGCTGGTTCCGTTTCGGAGATGAACTATAAAGTAATAAGCCAAGAGATAGAAAGAATCGTGAAGGGTTTGAGTGTCGGAGAAGAGGACGGAGAACGTGGCGGAATATTTTTGGCAAAGGACTTTTTTGAAATTGACGGGCATAAAGGACATGTGGAAGAAGGTGGAAAAATAGATGAGAAAGATAAAAACTTTGATATCCAGCAAAACGATTTTGTGTCAAGAAAAAAACAGGTGAACACGCAGTCGGGCCCGGAAGAAATTTATAAAGGACAAATGGCGATAAAGCCGAAAATAGTTGAACGCAAGCGGGGAAGGAGAGATATTATCTTGGAAATACTGGGAACAAAGAGCAACTTGACCGTAAAGGACTTTTCGTCAGTAATTGCCGGTTGCAGTGAAAAGACAATACAAAGAGAGCTTCTTTCTTTGGTGAGCGAGGGTGTCCTTAAGAAGGAAGGGGAGCGTCGTTGGAGCAGATATTCTCTATCGTAACCGCGTAAAATGGCAAGAAAATTGCAAATTCTCTCCTCCTTAAATTCTTCATTACTACTGTGAATTACGAAATACCCGCTTTTTACCCCCAAGAGGAAAGTCGCAAAAAAGTGACTAAGACCGGGCAAGCGCCCTTGGAGCGGTCACTTTTTTGCAACTTCCTCTTGGGGGTGCCTGCCGTATTTCGTGATTCCTAATTCCTATCTCCTAAATCCTATCTCCTATCTCATTCTTTGCTCCCCCCTCCCATTTAGTGGCCTGAAATTGACTCTTTGCCTCCTATATGCGATACTGCTTTAATGGGTTATTTTTCAGAAACCCTAACGTTTTGGCCTCTTTTTCCCTCCTTTGGGACCAAATAAGAGGAAACGGGAGGTGCTTTGGAAAGTTATCCACATTATATTTTGTTGGCAGGCCATATTTCTGGGTATATAATTCATTGAAACATGCGGGAGCTGTATTTACAGCTCTGTCATGTTTGGAATACTGACACGAGAGAGTTTTTTGTTTACATGGTCTGACAGCGTTGTGATGGTTCGTTGACAATATGAATATGGCGTAAACTTACAGCAAGGAAGAATGTCCCTATTTGGTTGTAATGAAAGAATATGCTTCACGTCTTAATGTTGACTGCGTCGGAACCAAGTTTGTAATAAAAACATCCTTGGTCTCGGTGCGTGTTGAAGTGGGTTTAGTTTAGTATTAGCAGTTTAGTTTAAAAGCGGCTTAAGCGGGTTTTTGTCGAAACAGATCTGCTGTGTCGCAGTAATGTCTCTAAATCTTTTTCTAAATTCTTTTCGCGAATATTCGCGAATTAAATTCGGGTCTGATTCGGGATATTGCTACAACACAGCAGGTCTGTAAAGACCGGCGTAAAAGCCAAAAGAGACGAACTTGGTATTACAAGATCAGGTTTGTCACAAAATGCAATTTCAAATCTCCGAATGTTTTATAAAGTAACCCGGAGTATAGATTGCAAATTATTAAGAAAATTATGAGTTATTTATACAAATCACAGACAAAGAAATTTGTCGCTGGGTTTGTCGGTTTGGCTCTTGCCTTTTCATTGGTGGGAGTACAGACGGCAAGCGCGGCTCTGACTACTGATCAGGTGAATACAATCATCGCCCTTCTTCAGTCGTTCGGAGTCGATCAGACAACGATAAATAATGTGCACGCGTCTTTGACGGGGGGAACTCCGACAGCGCCGCCTTCAGGCACACCAACGACAGGATACACATTTAATAGAAACCTTATGCAAGGGTCTTCAGGTGAAGATGTAAGACAGCTTCAGATGATTCTGAATCAAAGCGCGGATACGAGAATCGCTTCTTCAGGAGTCGGTTCTCCCGGAAGCGAAACGACTTACTTCGGCGCTCTTACAAAAACGGCGGTAATCAAGTTCCAGAACAAGTATGCCGCTTCAGTCCTCGCCCCTGTCGGACTTTCTTCGGGAACAGGATACGTAGGTCCCGCAACGAGGGACTTCTTGAATTCTCTTGGTGGTGGTACAACTCCTCCTCCTTCAAATGGTGGTGGAACGACACCTCCTCCTCCGACGGGAACAGGACTTAAGGTAATGCTTGCTCCTGACTCTCCGTTCGGAGTAGCACTTGTGCAAGGACAAGCGGTTGGCGAGTTGGCCAAATTCACTTTTGCCAACCCGACCTCTGTTGCTATCAATGTTACGAACCTTGCCTTCAAGAGAATAGGGACATCCGCTGACTCTACACTTTCCAATGTCTATCTATTCCAAGGAGCTACTCGTATTACTGATGCCGCAGGCATAAGCAATACGGCATTCAGCTACAACAACCCCAACGGTGTCTTTACAGTACCGGCTGGCGGAACGGTAACCATCAGCGTACGTTCCGACATCACCGCCTCAACAGGCGGAGAGCAGGTTGGAGTACAGTTGGATTCAGTAAGCGCGAGCGGAACTCTTGACTCCAGCGCTACATTCCCGATAACCGGCGGTATTCAGACCATTTCTTCCGCCACGCTCGGTACTTTGACATTCACTTA
Organism: bacterium; assembly: GCA_030699905.1. NCBI lineage: Bacteria > bacterium. Next base: position 18,206 of record JAUYKQ010000025.1, on the reverse strand, counting down.
CACGGGCCCTGATGGCGGAACGGAAAATCCCGCAAACGATGTCCGTGTCTTTGAAACTCAAGCGGTTGTTGGAACTCACGCAATGAATTTGGAGTCAATCGCGTTTGAAAACCGCGGTACTTCATCGGACGGAGACCTTAGAAACATCCGCCTCTTTATTGACGGAGTACAGGTTGGAAGCGCTGTAGGCCAGTTTACTGACAAGCGCGCCACCTTTGACCTCACCGCAAGCCCTGTTCGTCTTGAAACGGGAACTCGTATAATTAAAGTTACGGCCGATGTCGTAAAAGGTTCAAGTGAAACTTACAACATCCAGATTCGTCGCGCCGCGGACGTACGCGCCAGAGACATTCAGCTCGGCCAGCCGGTTCTCTCAAGCAGTTCGTTTGCTATCGCCGCCGGCAGTGCTAACACTATTGCCGCCGGATCTCTTTCTGTCAGCCGTTCCACGGATTCTCCGTCAGGCAACGTAACAGTCGGAGCGACCAACGTTTTGTGGTCCAAGTTTGATGTCCGAGCCACGGGCGAAGATGTCAAAATAGAGGCCGTCACTGTTGATGTTGATACCACTGCTGGAGACGGCATGGACAACGTCAAAGTGTTCGTAAACGGCGTTCAGGTTGGCTCTACAAAGGATGTAGGTTCGGCTAGTAGTGAAACGGGAACTGAGTTTACATTCGGTTCATCGTTTATTGCCAGAGCCGGAGAAACTATGGTAGTTGAAATCTACGGCGATGCCAAAGAGGCCGACGCTACCAACTTCGCTGCTGCTGCTACAATTGACGTAGGATTCTCTATTGCGGCCGCTGATACCGAAGCCATGAATTCCGGCGACACGGTAAGCGCGGTAGCGGAAGTAGAAGGATTCTCAAGAACTATGTCCGCCACCAGTTTGACCGCTTCCAAATCTTCAGGATTTGGTAACCAGACATACGTTGCGGGTAGCAACAATGTGAAAGTGGGTTCATTCACGCTTGCAGCCGGTTCTACGGAAGGAGTCAATGTTAATACCATTACTATTGAACTTTCTTCTGATGAATCAGCTTCTGTAACGAACTTGATGCTAAAAGACAGCTCTTCAGGCGCTCAACTCGGAACGACCAAAGCCAGCCCTTCCACTTCTAACGGCTTCTCGGTCAACTTCACAATTCCCGCTTCCGGAAGCAAGACAATTGACGTCTACGCTGACTTTAAGGCGGGTTCCAACGCGGGATCTTGGACAGCGCAGGTTGATACGACTTCCGGTGGTAACGGAGCCATGACGGCTCAATCAGCCACTGTCGGGTCAGACCTCGTTCTTCAGACAATTACTCTCGGTTCAGGTACTTTGACTGTAGCAGCAAACACTGGAGCTACGCCGGCTGACTACATCGCTCTTGCGGGAACAAGTGATGTTAAAGTCGGTTCATTCCGATTTACAGCGCAGGATTCCCAGTTCACTGTTCAAGAGTTGAAAATCAAGATTCCTGCCAATGCCGCCACTTCAGTAGAAACCATAACTCTAAAGTGGGACGGAGGACAGGCCTCACGAGGAATTGATGACGTCTCAACTGGCGCAGCAGAGACCCATTCCACATCAACATTCGCTGGTCTGGACTTTGAAATTCCGAAAAACACAGAAAAGAATCTTGACGTTTATGTCAAAATTCCGACCCTTGCTGACGCCGGCGCTAATATATCCGGTAGAGCAATCTCGGCTCTTATTGACTTTGACGAAGGATTCAAGGCGATTGACGCGGCTGGTACGGTTGACGATGAAGCCGCCGATGCCGACCTTAACTCTGCCGGTACGTCTGGTAGAGGTACGGTATATGTACGCGATTCCGTTCCGACAATTTCGGCGGCTGGCGATGAACCGACAACTTTGAGCTCTGGCGAAACGGTACTCGGACGCGTTACCATAAAAGCGGATAATGCAGCTGACATAACTTGGAAACAAATTATGTTTAAGGTCAGCAAAGGCAGTGGAGTTCAAATAGGAGCTACCACGACCTTGGCGCTGTGGAGAGGAAATACACAGGTTACAGGTGTCTTCGCGACCACGACTGCCACAGACGGTACCGGTACGATGGAGTCATTCGCGGCTGATGCCACGACAGGTGATATTGTCTTCATAGTAGGCACAAGAACTGGCACTACTGAAGAGGAAATCGGTAAAGGCGAGTCCGCTACTTACGAACTTCGCGGTTCTGTAACCGGAGTTGGTACTGGCGACCACTTGCGAATCAGCGTAGAGAAACCCTCTACAGCCGTTGTAACCGATTCCTTCGCTGATATTGCCGGCTCTATAGCCGACACAGGTCACTCGTTTGTCTGGTCTGATCGCTCGTCTACGGTAACTACCGTACACGCCGTAACGACAGATGACTGGGCTGACGACTATCTTGTGAACACATTGCCGGTAACCATCGGTGACCATCGGTAATCGTTCCGCAGGATTCTAAGTCGGTTTGGTAAGGGTATCGTGAAGAATATTCACGGTTCTCCTCCAGTCGGGATTTCGGCCCGACACGTATAGACGAGAGCCCCATGGGCTTTCCGTCTAACAAACAAAAAACCACACCATAACGGTGTGGTTTTTTGTTGTAAGTTTAATTAAGTTTAGTTAAGAAGGATAGGTACGAGAGATACGATTTATGATTTAGGATTTATGAATAAGAGGTGAGAGCAGTCACATTGGCGTTGCACTTAGAGTTAGAACTGGGTTGTTTTTATCCAAAGTCGGTTGTGATATAATCAAATTATGCAAACTAAAAATGCTATCATTTGGGTTTTTATAGCCGTAGTTATAGCTCTAATCGGTTTTCGGATATTTAATAAACCTGACGTTGAAACGGAAACGCCTTTTGTCCACCCGTATCCCGTCAAATCGTCTGACACTATTTCGTCATGGAACTTTGAAGGGGCATACAAGGACGGGGGAGAACTTGAAGAGCGAGCCAATGCCAATATCACGCGATTGAGAGGACTTTTTGGAAATGGGGAGTACACGGACTACGAACTTTATATAAGCTTGGCAAGCCAGTACGATTCGCTGGGCGACGGAGAAAAGGCCTATGAAAACTTGGGCAGAGCGCTTGTCATTGATTCTCAAAATTCAGGATTGGCTTGGAATAATATGGGAGCTTTGATGGTTCAGCTCGGGGCGTTAGACAGCGCCCGTGAAGCGTATGACCGCGCTATTGAAGCCCAGCCCATACCGGTTTATTACAACGCAAAGATAAATTTTCTGGAAAGATATTTCCCTGAAAACGAGGAAGAAATAAAAGCGGTAAAAGAGGAGGCGGGGCAAGCGGGGGAGTATTAATCGGATAAAAGGAAGTGTTTAAAGACCTGAACCTGCGGCATTTTAAAAATCATAAGTTCTGTTTTGTAGATTTGGATTATGTATAATTTTTTTCACTGGTTGCTTATTGCTCCCGTCGTTTTACCGCTTGTCTTTGTTGACGGATTGCTTTTTCCGCACGTAACGCTCAAAACGCTTCTTTTTAGGGGGCTCTTTGTTTTAGCTTTTGCTTGTTTCGTCTATCTTGTTTTTTCCGGCAGAGAATTTTATTGGGGGAGGTTGAAAAACAAAGTTGTTTGGATTCCGGCGGGACTTGTCGCGGTGGCTTTTCTGACTTCGGCTTTGGGCGTGGATTTCTACCACAGTTTCTGGTCCACATTTGAAAGAGGGGACGGACTTTTGACACTGCTTTCCGCGGTCGGTTTTTTTTACCTTGTGGTGCTTTACGCGGATAAAAAGTTTCTTTCCGTTTTGTATAAGACGGTGGCGTGGGTGGGGACTCTTACCGCGGTCTTTGCTTTGGTTCAATGGCTGGAGGTCTCTTTGGGAATAAATTTCCCGATTGTTGACGAGCCGCGCGGGCGTATCGGTGGAACATTTGGCAACGCCGCGTTTCTGGCGGGGTATCTGGGAATGACGTTTTTTGCCACTTTGGCGACGGCGACGGAACTAAAAGGGAAGTGGCAGAGCGCCGCCTACGGCGGCGCACTCCTGCAGGCCATTGTGATATTTCTGACCGCCACCCGTGGCGCGATGCTGGCTTTTATCATCATAGGCGCGGTAGCTTTGATTTACGCGAGTTTCAGGGCGACTCATCCCAAACTCCGTTTCTGGGCGCGTATTTTTGTCGTAGCCGTTGCCATATTAGGGGGGACGTTTTTCACTTTCCGCTCGGAGATAGCTAAAATTCCTTTTGAGCCGATAAGCCGTTTGGCTCTTGTGTCCGTAAGTGAAAGTACGATTTCAAGCCGTCTGTTTATTTGGAAAAGTTTTTTGCCAAAAGTGGCGGAAAAGCCGATACTGGGCTACGGAGCGGAGCATATAGCGCCTTTGTTTAACGAGGTCTACGACCCCACTCAAATAAAAGAACAGTGGTTTGACCGGTCTCATAATTCTTTTTTTGACTATCTACTGCAGTACGGAATTTTCGGTTTGTTTTTCTATTGCGGAGTTATTCTGCTTCTCGGGTTTCTCGGCTGGAAAATGTGGAAAAAAGGAGATGTTAACGGAATATTTTTCTTGGCAATGGCCATGTTCTATTCCATACACAATTTCTTTGTCTTTGACACGGCCATGACGCTATGGCTCTTGTTTGTTTTTACCGGTTCGGTCTTTATATTTTCAGAGGAGAAGGAAATCAAAAAAGGGTCTGTTTTTCGTCCACGTGCCGTTTTGGCTTCTATCGCGGGACTTTTGGTTTTGTCTTTGGTTTTGCCGATTTTTGTAACACCTCTTCGGGCCAATATTGCTTTGGCTTCGGGATACAATAAACACGTTTCTGATGTAGGGAAAGCCGTGGAATATTTTGAAAAGGGTCTATCGCTCAACACATACGCTGATTTGGAATACGGCTATCAGGCATATTCCATGTACACGGACAGACAAGTAACAATGCTCTCCGGCGATGAGCGGGTTTTGGCTTTTGAATACGCGGTGAAAATCTTATCTCAAAACTTGGAAAAATATCCTTATGACGGTCGCACGGCCATGTACCTCGCGCATGTTTTAGACCTCACGCCGATGGAAGCGGAAAGAGACACAAAGTTTTTGGAGGAAATAATAGAAAAAACCATAAACATTTCTCCAAAAAGAAGTCAGCCGTGGTTTTTGAAGGCCAATATTTTCATACGACAAGGGGCGGACGTATCGTCGGCGGAAAAAATGGAGGCGTATGGGCAAGCGATAGATATTTTGAGAGAATACATAACCAGGGTTCCTAAAGACCCGGAGCCGTATTTCGTCATCGCCAATTTATACAGGGCAATGGGGGAAAGCGAACGGGCGGCCGAAGAGTCGGGCAAGGGTCTTGAATACTATACAAGTGACGCAAAGGTGGCCGGCCAAGCGCTTCCGTATTATATCGGAGTGCGGGACTGGGAGACGGCCAAGTTTTTTATGGAAGATGTGGTGGAAGGCGATTCTCATGACTATACGGCTGTTTATGAACTTGCGAAATTAAACTTTTTGACGGGCGATCTTGAAGAATCTTTGCGACTGGCCGAGATAGTCAGAAAAGAGGCGCCGGAGGTTTTCGATAGTGACCCTGCTTTTGTGGAGGCCGTTCAAGAAATGAAAGGCGAGTAACGAGGGGACGCGGGGGGGGAGGGATTTTGGAAATCCTCCGTCACATAAGAATGTGACACCTCCTTTAAAAAGGAGGAATAAAACCACTTTCTGATAGGTGTGAGGGGTTACGCCCGAAAAGTTGGCATTAAATCAATAGGCGGGTTACAATTTAGTCAAATCTTTGAATTACGAAACATCTGCCCCCCACTCGGAAAGCTCCCCAAAAAGTGACCGCTCCAAGGGCGCTTGCCCGGTCTTAGTCACTTTTTTGTGACTTTCCTCGTGGGGGGTGCCTGCCTTATTTCGTAATTCAAAATTATTCGTACGCTCTATTTGTAAGTTTATCCACCATGAACGGAGTTTTTAACAAAACATTTTTTAAATTTTTAGTGGGTTTTATGGCCATGTTGGGACTGGCTGTTGTTGTTTTTGTGGCTGTGGGATTTTATGAGATTGAAAGAAAGAGGGGAGAGAGCGTTAAGGAAATTGCAGGGTAAATTAAAAAAATCCCGCAAACCTTTCGGTCTGCGGGAACACGTTTCTATGAGCAATACCATGGCCTTTACCGCCTTTCGACGCACACGCGCCGTGGCGTATCTCTAGCTGAACCGTAAAAAGAAACGTGTATTTAGATTTTACTACATTGTCCGATAACGTCAATCAACTGTGATACGGTACGGGCTCTGTTGTATCAATACCTGGTAGTGATATCAGCAACGCAAAAACGCCTAATACTGCCAGTATTAGGCGTTTTTGAAGTTTAGCACATTCATTGTGGACATTGACACTCTGTAGTTGATACAATCAGTTATCCACACTTGGAATGGCGGGGGGAGAAAGTTTTGCTACAATGAAATTTATGATTAAAATAGTCAAATGGGTGGCAGGTATTTTGGTATTAGGGTTTGTTGTTTTGGTGATAGGCAGGGCCATATATTTGGGCTTGGAGGATAGGACGGAGAGGGAGGTGGAGAAGATACACGCGACTAAATTGACCCTGGCCGATGTGATGGGAGAAAACCTTCCGCCTGACCCTGGGGAAGAGGCCGATGATACGGTGGAGGGAATAGACGCGAACGGGAATGGAATAAGAGATGATGTGGAGCTGGCGATTTTTGATAAATATCCTGACTCCGCTAAAACAAGAGCGGCACTTTTGCAGTATGCTCTTGCGCTCCAGCTGGAGATGACACAGGATGTGGTGAATGAGGGGACGGTAAATGCCGTAATTGAAGAAAACTCGAGAGCGGGTGATTGCATCGCTGATGTTATGGTCCCCAGGGAAGGTCCGGAATCATCCAGGAGTTACAGTGACTTAGAGAAGATTAATGAATACATGAGTTTTGTCGATGAAAAGCATCTTAACAATAGTTACAGAAAGACTGTAAAGGAGAAGTTCTACAGCTATTTGGGGTCTTATTCTAACTCTCCTAAACCTGTCTGTGATATTGACGTATCAAACTTCCAAAATTAGTCTAAACACTGCACAAATTCATGCTTTACGTCCCATCAAGAAAATATAGAGAATTAGTAGTTAGTTTGTATTTGCCGGTCATAATACTGTTTTTGTTGCCCGGTCATTCCGTTCAAGCACAAAATCAAAGTTGTTTTTCTTTAGGTTATACAATTTTGACAATAAATGGGGTTTTCACTGACGAAGATGGAGCAAAGAGAAACAACGACAACTTAAGACGGCAATTACCGCAAGTTTTTAAGTCTGAACCAGTAACCATTGACTACCTCCACAACCCATCCCACTTGGCTGGGTTTGGCGACATTACAAAGTCCATTCTTCAAGGCCTTTACGATGACGAAAACGGCGTGTCTGACGACTACGATTTTAGAGAAATGCTCAGGGACGCGAGCGAGAAAGTTAAAACTCAAAAGGTTCTTTTAGTTGCCCATTCACAGGGCAATTTTTATGCTAACAGTATTTACACGGCTGTGGCGGGCAAAGACGGTGGAGTGCCGGTCGGCTCTATAGGTGTCTATAGCGTGGCCACTCCCACCAGTTGGGTGGCCGGCGGTGGCCGTTGGATTACGTCCGACAACGACACAGTCATAGCCAAAGTGGTTAAAGAGGCGAAATTTATAGGTGGAATAATGGCACCGAATGTTTCCATTGAAAAAAATGAAAACGATCCTTCCGGCCACAGCTTTTCGGAGACGTATTTAAAGTATGAGGGAGGGAGAATCGTTTCGGATATAAAAACGGCTTTGGAAAAACTTGAGACGCGGGGAGATGGGGAAGGGAAATGCATTGACCCTGTGGAGCTGTCCTTTTTTCATAAGGCGACAGGTCTAATGTTTACGTTAGCTGACCCCACGGCGGAGGGCGCTGTCAAAGTGGCCTCGGTTACAACCAAGGCCGTTTATAAAACCGGAGAGGTGGTAACCGAAACAGGAACAAAAGCGGTTACCGCGATAGGCAGTGGTGTAATGAAAACTGCGGAGGTTTCCGCGAAAGTTGCTCACAAAACAGGCCGAGCTGTTTTAGGGGCGGTGTCCGGAGCGGGGAAGCTCCTGTTTTCCGTTTTAGAAGACGTTGACCCTGAAACACTGGTGGCGTCTTCCGCCGTAGCCACGGACTCTTCTGACAAAGTGTCTTCTTCTGTAGTGGCGCAGAATACATCTCAAAACATAGGCGACTCAGGCGCAGTAAGCGGTGAAAACGTGGAGGGGCTTTTTAATTCGCGAGAGGTGGATAACAGTAGGGGGGACGAAGAGGAAGTATCGGCTGTAGCGGAGGCGGGGGGTGAAAACGGGCGGATTGTTTTGGACAGCCAAAACAATCCGCCCGCTTTGGCCGACTCTTCTTTTTCCCCGCAGTCACAAGATTTGAAAGAAGTGGCTGTGGTGTTTTCGGGACTCTCGGGTGGCTCCGGCGGAGGAAGCCGAAAAGGCGAGAGTAGTTTGACTGTTGAAGACGTTACCGACAAGGAAAGTTCAGAGACCAAACCGCCGGAGTCACCCTCTGTCACGGAGCCGGCGGATTTTTCCGAAGTGTTTACAGACGGGATATTGATATTTAGCGGTGTCGCGGAAGGCGCCACCACTGTAAGCAACAGCTTCAACTCGGAAACATCCATTGTCTCCGAAAGTGGCATCTGGTCTTTGACTCTGTCTTTTGAAGACGGTGAACATGACATATCTTTTTTTGCAACGGACGAGAGCGACAATGTTTCCGATCCGACGACTGTTTCTTTCAGCGTGGACTCTCAGTCACCGGAAGTCAGTATTTATATTCCGGCTTGCGAGAGTTCTCTTGCGGAGGACGGCTGTCTTTTGACTGATACGGAAGTTTATATTCATTGGACGTCTACCGGAGACGACGTGACTCATTATTTTTTGAATATTGACGGGGAGGTTTCTTCCACAGAGGCGACAAGCACTGTTGCCTCTCTGTCAGACGGCGGTTCTCACTCTGTTTCGGTCTCGGCCGAGGACGGCGCGGGTAACATGTCTACTACAAGTGCGATGGAAGTTTCCGTTTTCACTTCTCCCGTAGTCATAAACGAAGTGGCATGGATGGGGACGGAAGATAATTCAAGGCACGAGTGGCTGGAACTTTACAATAATACGCCGTTTTCCATAAATTTATCCGGCTGGTCTATCCGAGCTGTTTCTGACGATTTGGAAATAGAGCTTTCGGGAGAGATTGCTCCTATGTCACATTTCGTATTGGGACGCATGGCAAATGCCACGGACGAGACGGGGCCCTTTTCAGACGTGGCGCCCGATATGCTTTACGGAAACGGGGCGTCACAGTGGTCTCTTTCAAACGGAGGTGGAAAGCTTGAGCTGAATTTCAATGACGTAACGTTTGATTCCACTCCCGACGCGGATTCCGGATGGACAGCTGGAGAAAATGCAGGAAAACTTTCCATGGAAAGACGAAACAGTTTTTTGTCGGGAGCCGACTCTGAAAATTGGGGCAACAATCTTGAAATCATACGTAGGGGAAAAGACGCCGAAGGGAACAGTGTAAACGGAACACCGGGAGTTAAAAATAGCGTTTCGTATCTTATAAACAAAGGGGAGCATATCGCGGGTGAAGTGAGAGTCGCCGCTTCGGAAGGGCCTTATCTCATAGCGAAGGATCAGGTCGTTTTGTCCGGCGCTGTCTTTCAGGCAGAAGAGGGAACAGTTATAAAATTCGCTCCTGGCGCTTCTCTTTATCTTTCCGGCAAATTCATTTCTGGAGGGACAAAAGAAAGTCCTGTGGTTTTGACTTCCATATTTGACGACGAATCGGGAGGGGACACAAATGGCGACGGCGACACTTCTCCTGATGCCGTAAAGCCGTGGAAATTCCTTGTTTACAAAGAAGCGGAGGATTCGGTTTTGTCGCACATTGCTCTGAAGTGGGGAGAGGGCATTGAATTCCTAAACGGTGGTTATTTCACCGCGACCGATATTTCCGTATCTGACAGCGAGAATGCGCTGGTGGTGGCTGGTCCGACCGAAGTTTCCGTGTCCGAATTTTTCGCCGAAAGGATTGAAAACGAAGCGGTTCTCGTCTATGACGGCGGTTCCCTCGTCCTTTCGGAAGCGGTTTTTTCAGACATTATGCAAGAAGATGTGATTGTCGCATATGAAGGTTCGTCTCTTCATTTTGAAGACGGTGAAATAAAAAATATTGCGGACAATGCCGCCCTTGCTCTGTATTCAAGCGATGCTGAAATATACCGCGTTTATTTTGCCGGAGGTTTAGGTAGCGGTATTGAAGTATATAACGAGGACGGCGGAACCCTTTTGCTGGAAGACATAAAAGCCGAAAACTTTTCCGGTACGGCCATTGAAGTTTACGGGGGAGTCGTGGAAATAAAAGATAGCGAGATTACTCTAAATGATATAGGGGTTGAAATTTACGACGGCGAAACGGAGATTTCAAATTCAGAAATATCGTACAGCAACGTTGGAATCAGTATCTATGGAGGAAAACTTTCGGTAGAGCAAAGCGATATATCGGGAAACGGTATCGGGGCCGAAGTTTACGGCGGTCAAGTTTTAATAAGCGGGAGCGAGTTTTTCGCCAATGAAACGGCCGTTTATTCCGCCACGGATGAACCGGTTGAAGCGAAAAACAACGATTGGGGAGATTTGTCCGGGCCGAAACACGAAACGGATAATCCGGCTGGTTTGGGAGATGTGGTTTTCGGAAATGTTTTGTTTATTCCATGGGCCGGTATGGCGGAGGAAGAAGAAACAGAAAAAGAAGAAGGAACAGAAGATGGTGATGAAGAAGGGAGTGAAGGAGAAGATGGGAAAAAAGGCGAAGAAGATGAGGACGAGGAAGCAGAGGAAGATGGAGAGGAAGGGGAAGATGACGAAGGTGATTCAGATGGCGAATAAAATATCTCAAATTACAGAGCTCCTGTTTTGACTCTGCGTCGCAAGGGAAGTTCCAACAAAGTGACTGAGCCCTAGGCAAGCGCCCTTGGAGCGGTCACTTTTTTGGAACTTCCCTTGCGACGCCCACCCATCGGCTGGCAATGCAGAATACGCAAAGCCCTTATTGCAAAATTTGCCAAAAGGGCGCGTTTTTGGTAATGTTTCCTTCATAAGGCCAAAGACAGCCCCGACGTTAGTCGGGGTCCCGAAGCTGACCGAAAGGTCGGCTTCGGGACAGGAAGCGAAAGCTTTAATAATCCGCAAGGATCCTGCCGAGGTTTCTGTGCTTTTTTGCACGGATTTCTATTTGGCTCCGTCCTTCTGGACGGAGTTTGGCTTTAAAAAGGTCGAAAGTGTTTACTCGAATAATCCCGAATTGGATGCGAATATGCGCTCCCGAATCTGGCTCTAAATCTGATTAGAGAAAATTCGGTTCTTAATTAGGGATTGATTAGTGATTGATTATGTATTGATTAGAGATAACTCTCATGCCTATTACAAAACAAAAGAAAGAAGAAGTCATAGTCAAATTAAGAGATATTTTGAAAAACGCGAAATCCGTAACTTTCGCCAATTTCCACGGACTGAATGTTTCTGAAGCTACCAAGATGCGAAAGGAGCTTCGTGATGTCGGTGTGGGATACTATGTCGCGAAAAAGACGCTCGTCAAACGCGCTTTTTCCGACTCCAAAGTTTCAGGCGATGTTCCGGAACTTGCAGGGGAGCTCGGGGTCGCTTTTTCCTCTGATGAGGTGGCGTCCTCGCGCGAGATATATTCTTTCCAGAAAAAGTTTGAAGAAAGAATTTCAATTCTCGGCGGTATATTTGAAGGGAAGTTTAGGAATAAAGCGGAAATGACCGAAATAGCCAGTATTCCTTCCATTCAAATTCTTCGCGGAATGTTTGTCAATGTCATAAATTCGCCGATACAGGGGCTGGTAGTAGCTCTTAGTAAAGTCGCAGAACAAAAAACCGCATAAATCGCCAGAATATTAATAGATTTTAGATTAAAATTTTCAATTTACAATTATCAATTTTCAATCAAATCCCGAAATTTCCAATTTGGAAATTGAATATTGAAAAATTCAATGAAAATTGCAAAATTGAAAATTGAAAATTGAATTACATTATGTCAGATACAACAACAGTTCCTCAAACAGAGGAAAAAAAAGAAGGTGAGAAAGCTCCGGTCGTGGCGGAAGCGGTCGCGGAAGCCAAAGATTCGGGAGAGAACGTGGAAATTCCGGAAAAATTCAAGAAACTGGTTGAGCAGATTGAAAGCATGTCGGTTTTGGAACTAAACGAGCTGGTGAAGCTATTGGAAAAGAAATTCGGCGTGTCAGCCGCGGCTGTGGCCGTAGGGCCCGCCTCCGCAGGAGGAGGCGAGGCAAAGGAAGAGAAGAGTGTTTTTGACGTTGAACTCACGGAAACGGGAGCCCAGAAAATCGCGGTTATAAAAGCGGTTAAAGAAGTTCTCGGTCTCGGTCTTAAGGAGGCGAAGGACTTGGTGGATGCCGCGCCTTCGGAACTAAAGAAAGGAATGAAAAAAGAAGAGGCGGAGGCACTGAAGAAAAAAATAGAAGAGGCGGGAGGAAAAGTGACTTTGAAGTAAAGGGGGTCGTTACCGGAACCGGAGGGGATTGTATAAAAACAACAGAAAGCGGGTTTGCGAAGCAAACCCGCTTTCTGTTTTTTCGGCGAGTCCTGTTAAACCCTCGTTTCTAACGGGGCGGGCATGGCGGAATTTTAAAAAAATGATATAATATGTGGATTGGTGGTATATTTTCTCGATTTTTCAACAAATCGCGGTTTTTAGCATTATGGAGATTTTAAGCAAACTGTTCGGGAGCGAAGCGCGTGTAAAAATCATGCGATTGTTTTTGTTCAACCCTAAAACAGCTTTTTCAAGCAAGGATATCGCGCGAAGGGCCAAGTTGGGAGATAGCGCCGTCAGACGCGAACTTCTTGTTCTCAAAAAGTCAGGGCTCATAACGGGTAAAGTGTTTACACGGACGGTTGAACAGACAAAGGAAAATAAGAAAGTTCTTAGGAAAAAAAGAGAAGATGGCTGGATTTTGAAAAAAGGGTTTCCGTATCTTTCGCAGTTTCAACAGCTCCTCATATATACGGTGCTTATAAAAAACGAAGAGATTGTCAGGAAACTTAACTTTGCCGGCAAGATTAAACTTGTCGTAGTGGCGGGAGTTTTTATACGGGATTTTGACAGCAGAGTGGATATTTTGGTTGTTGGAGACCGCATTAAAGACAAGGTTTTGGAAAACATTATCAAGGATATTGAGGCGGAGATAGGCAAAGAGCTTTCTTTCGCCGTTTTTGCGACTGACGACTTTAAATACCGCCTTGGAATGTATGACAAGTTAATCAGGGATATTTTGGACTATCCGCATAAGACGCTTTTGGATAAAATAGGGCTGAATGAGAAGAGAATATAATGCGAATACTAAGGAAACCGTTCTCCTTGTTCGTAGTATTCGAATAGTTCGTAGGTTCGCATTATGTTATGGATTTTCGTAGTTCGCCGTTCGGATACGAGTTTTCCACACTCATTATTTTAACATGTCCAACTGTTGGTATAATTGAAGGAGGAAAAAAAACGTCCATAGGTCGGGGCGCAAGCCGGACGTATTAGATTAACAATCAGCTAACAACATAAACAAACTTTTATGACATTAGAAACTTGGAGTGATGTTTTGAGAGATTCATTCCGCGATATTTGGATGGGTGTAGCCGATTTTGTGCCGAGTTTGATCATCGCCATTATCATTTTCCTTATCGGATGGGCGGTGGGAGGACTTTTGGGCAGAGTCGTGTCACAGATAATCAGGGCTCTTAAAGTTGACGCCGCTCTTAAAAGCGCGAAAGTTGACTTGATGATAGAAAGGGCGGGTTTTAAGCTTGATTCGGGAGAATTTATCGGCGGTTTGGTAAAATGGTTTATCATTGTCGTGTTCTTGGTCGCTTCTTTTGACGTTTTGGGATTGACGCAAGTAAACGAATTCTTGCGTAATGTAGTGCTTAATTATCTACCGCAGGTTATAGTGGCCGTTCTTATTCTTCTGGTCGCCGCCGTTATTTCCGACGTTGTTGACCGCGTAGTAAGAGGAGGAGCACAAGCGGCAGGTGTTAAGTCCGCGAATTTTATCGGCGTGGCTTCAAGGTGGGCCATTTGGATTTTTGCCGTACTTATCGCTCTTTTCCATCTCGGTGTCGCCACTCCCTTTGTTCAGACGCTGTTTACGGGATTTGTGGTGGCCTTGGCTTTGGGGTTTGGGTTGGCTTTCGGACTGGGGGGCAAGGACGCGGCCTCTAAACTTATAGAAAAGATAAGGGTGGAAATAGCAACCAGAGAAAAGTAAGAAGTAAAAGGATTTGTCTCTTAACTTGGGCTAATGTTTGGTGTGGTAGCAAGGTTTGGAGTTTGCAAAATCACAAAGATAAAACCCGCGCCGTAGGCGCGGGTTTTATCTTTGGGTACCCGAAGGGGGAGGGATTTTTAAATCCTCCGTCATCAGAATGACAGAGAAAATTTTCAATTTTGCAATTTTCAATTTTCAATCAAATCCCGAAATTTTCAATGCATCAAATTCGTGGTCAATATTCATCCCGCCTTGCTTGTTTCTTTGTTTGAAAATTGATTTATTGAAAATTCTCTCGCTTCTTTCCGCGAGAGCACAAGAATAGGTGGGGTTATTCAAGAGATTGACAATAAATACGGTTGGTATATACTTGGAGCTACATTTTATGGTGACTACCCGATTTAAAAAGCGGAAAAAATAAAGCACCCGTGCCTTTGGTTGTGCTTTAAATTCCGCTCACGACAAGAGGGCGGTTTTTTATTAAAAATGAACCCTTTCCGTGTCGGCTCCGCGGTTCTTATAAAAGAGCGGCGAAGCGGATACAGAATAACGTAATTGACAGAGAGAGCTTGCCTCTTTGACAAATTAATCCCGTTGCGGCAAATGCGAGGGGTCTTGCGTGCCGAAAACGGAAAAGGTAACTCGCGCCAATTTGGTTGGCGCGATATTGAAAGTTATGTGGAGTGATACCGTCTTCAGTCAACCTTTCACCCAAATTCATGATTTTTGGCTGTAAAACTTTGTTTTACGCTCAAAACTAAATTTGTTGATGTGAAAGCGTTAATTGGTGATGGTGCGAGTTTTCTGCGTTGTGGCGGAAAGCTTCAGATTCCATGTAACAGGATTAAGAACCGTCCGCATCACATGGGATGTGAATTAAGTTCATCAAGTTCATAAAGTTGCAAGTTTATAAAGTAAGACCGATTCCGGATTTTGCAGGATCGCTTTTCTTACTTTATGAACCTTATAACTTTATACTTTATAAACTGATTTCGCGTTTCGCGTGATGCGGACGGATACAAGTTTCCTAATAGGAAATTAAGAGCATATGGTGGATGCCTTGGCTAAAGAAGGCGATGAAGGACGTAGCTTGGCTGCGATAAGCTTCGGGGAGGTGCCTAGCAACCTTTGATCCGGAGATGTCCGAATGGGGAAACCCCTCGTGCTTGCACGAGACGCGCGAAGCGCGAACGAGTTATAAAGTGAAAAGTTTATCAAGTTTATCAAGTAAGAACGACAGATTTTGTTTTTACTTTATAAACTTTATAACTTTATGAACTTTTGACTTGCTCGCGCTTCGCGCGAGCGCACCCAGGGAAGTAAAACATTTCAGTACCTGGAGGAAAAGAAAACAAGCGTGCTTCGCATGCAGTTTATAGAGTAAAAAGTTTATAAAGTAAAAAGTCCATAAAGTTCGTAAAGTGAAGAAAGGACTCCGTCCTTCTTTGACTTTCAACTTTTGACTTTCAACTTTCAAACTTTCAACTTGTAACTTGCGTGCGGAGCGCGCCCATTGCGTCAGTAGCGGCGAGCGAAAGCGCAGAAGCCCAAACCTTGTGCGAAGCACACTGTACATGACACTGATGACACGAATGTAAAGAACGAATGACACGAATAAAATTAACAAAACTTGATTTTATTCGTGTCATTCGCATCTTCTATTCGTAGATTCGTGTCGAGTTCAGCGCGCTTCGCGCGAGGGGTTGTAAGACAAAAACGTTGTATTTATACGAGGGAAGTTACAAATTATTTTGTTAATGGAAAGTTCTGGAAAGAACTGCCCCAGAGGGTAATAGCCCCGTACATGAAAGCAAAATAACTTCTTTGTTTTTGTTCTTGAGTACCTCAAGACACGAATGGCTTGGGGGAATCTGCCGGAACTAACCGGTAAGGCTAAATACTTCTTTAGACCGATAGTGAACTAGTACCGCGAGGGAAAGGTGAAAAGAACCCCGGTGAGGGGAGTGAAATAGACCTGAAACCATATGCTTACAAGGAGTCGGAGCCGCCGCATCACATGGAATGTGATTTAAGTTTATCAAGTTCATAAAGTTGCAAGTTCATAAAGTAAAACCGATGCCGGATTTTAGAGGCTCGCTTTTCTTACTTGATGAACTTTATAACTTTTTACTTTATAAACTGATTTCGCGTTTCGCGTGATGCGACGGTCACGGCGTGCCTATTGAAGAATGAGCCAACGAGTTTTAGTATGCGGCGTGGCTAAGTGCCTCTAAAGCACGGAGCCGTAGGGAAACCGAGTGTGAATAGCGCGTTTGTCGTATACTAAAGACCCGAAGCCAGATGAGCTTGCCATGGGCAGGGTGAAGTTCGCCGAAAGGCGGATGGAGGCCCGAACCGGTTAGCCGTGCAATACTATCGGATGACCTGTGGTAAGGAGTGAAAAGCTAATCGAATCTGGTAATAGCTGGTTTTCTCCGAAATAGCTTTTGGGTTAGCGTCACACGTTCCTTTTGGGGGTAGAGCACTGGAAGGTTAAGACAGGGCGAAAGCTCGCTTGACCTATCAAACTCCGAATACCAGAAGAACCGTGCAAAGCACGGAGTTTATAAAGTTATAAAGTTATAAAGTTCATAAAGTCGGAAGGGGAATTTCCCCGTCAAACTTTACAGACTTTACAAACTTGATGAACTTGTAACTTCCGCGCTTTGCGCGGTAGAGTGTGGCAGTTAGACGGCGGGGGCTAAGCTCCGTTCGTCAAAAGGGAAACAGCCCGGATCTCAAGTTAAGGTCCCTAAATCTACGCTAAGTGCATCTCAAGGTGGTGAATTTTCAAAGACAGCGAGGATGTAGGCTCAGAAGCAGCCATCATTCAAAGAAAGCGTAACAGCTCACTCGCTAAGAGAATTTGCGCCGAAGATAATCGGGGCTAAGCGTAGTACCGAAACTGAGGGTGCCTTGTGCAAAGCACAAGAACGCGGATAATATGCGGATAAAACGCGGATTAACGCGGATGAATTTCATCCGCGAACATCGGCGTCTTATCGGCGACAATCGGCGTTCGCGTGCTTTGCGCGAGGCGCGGTAGGAGAATATTCCAATCTGCGATGAAGCCAAAGGGGTGACCCATGGTGGAGCGTTTGGAAGCAAGAATGTTGGCACAAGTAACCACAATGCGGGTGAGAAACCCGCACGCCGAAAGATCAAGGTTTCCTTGGCGATGATTGTCAGCCAAGGGTTAGTCGGGCCTAAGGGGATGGCGAATGCCGGACCCGATGGACACACGGTTAATATTCCGTGACTTTCATATAATGCGATGGGGGGACGAAGGAAACAAGCGGAGGCGCTTTATTGGATTAGTCGTCTCTTGAAATGAGCGTAGCTTTTCAGGAAAATCCGAAGAGCTGGTTTTAATACCATGCGCGTTTTCGGGAGAAATTCTCCTTCGGGGGAAAATCTTCGCGAAGAGCCTTCCGAGAAAATCCTCTAAGCTTCAGTTATATGAAAACCGTACCGCAAACCGACACAGGTGATCTGCTCGAGTAGAGTAAGGCGAACGAGTGAGAGGTCTCCAAGGAACTCGGCAAAAAAGCGGCCGTAAGTTAGCGATAAGGCCTGCCTGGCGTGCAAAGCACGCAGTTCATCAAGTTGAAAGTTCATAAAGTTGTAAAGTTTATAAAGTAAAAACAAAATTTTCCGTTCTTACTTGATAAACTTGATAAACTTTTTACTTTACAAACTTGTGATTTGCGCGCTTTGCGCGCTGGGCCGCAGCTAAAGTATGCCTGGCGACTGTTTATCAAAAACACAGCTCCCTGCGAACTCGAAAGAGGATGTATAGGGGGTGACACTTGACCAATGCCAGAAGGTCAAATAACGGCGGTACGTATCACATGGAATGTGAA
>JAUYKQ010000024.1 GCA_030699905.1 bacterium | reverse complement strand
AGCAAGGATTACGGTGTAAGAGACAATTCCCACGATAAGCGCCACCGCCAAAATCGGCTTTAGGTAAAAAGTTACTCCGAGGGCGATAAGTATTGAAAGAAACTGGGGCGCGAGGTCTATGACAATACGGCCGATTATGGTCTCCAGCGAAAACGCCGCGCGGTTTATTTTCTCACCCATCTCGCCTACTTTGCGAGATTTATGATACGACATCGGCAAAGTTAAAATGTATCCGACTCCGGCGGCCCAATAATCCACCCAGACCTTGTTTGAAAAGTTCTCACTCTTTATATTAATCTGCCAGTCCACCGAATATGTGATTATCTGAACCGCTGTCCAGATGATGAGAAGCCAAGCAAAAAGAGGCAAAACGACATCCAAAAACGAAAATGAACTGGGTGTGATAATGGCGTCAAAAAACCGTCCAGCGACAAGCGGGATTGTGCCGTTTCCAAAAGCAGAAACTATGCCAAGGGCCGATAAAACAACGGTTTCCCTTCTATATTTTTTCAAATACTTCTTCAGCACCCCCAAACTGGCCCACAGCCCTTCTTTTGTGTTTTTAGTTTTTTCTTCCATGTTTGTTCACTTTAGTGAGCTTTTTTCGGTTATGCAGTAAGGATAACATAAAATAGTAAATCGCGACCACCGCGTTTTTTTTAAATCGTTTTGAGAGATTTTTGGAACTCACTTCCAAAATTTAGAGGCAAAAAAGTTGACATGTTCGTGTTATAGTGATATGTCTTGATGTAGAAGCCCAAAACCACCTAAGAAAAAGTAACTGCATATGGACGAGATCATAATCAAAAAGCTGGATACCAGTTTGTGGGAGTATCGCTGGAGCGTGCGAGTCAAAGGTGTACTTGAACATGCGTGTAACGCCGAGAGATTCATTGATGTATACAGGATTAGTGCCACAACACGAGGTGGCCTGTTGAAGTATCGCAATTTTGGAGTGAAGAGTTTGAATGAGGTGGAAAGAGGGTTACAAGAATTTGGTCTCCCCTCTTTAGATTCATCGCGACAAGTTGTCAAGCTTTACGACAGCAAGGTCGGGTGTATTAAGTCCAGTGTCGGGGAGGTCAGCTTAGTTATTCCCGACGGTCTCGCTCACAGGGTATTACAAGACATTTTGCGGGGATTAGGCAGACAGCATGACGACGAAACGGTTCGTCGTGTCTTGGATATAGTTAGAAGCGATTAGTTCCCAAAGTCAAAACCGACCTCTTCCCTTCGGACTATAGTCGGTTTTTTCATACTCCTCCATTTATCTCGCGCTTTGAGTTACGTAAGAACATCACAACTTTACACCAATTTTTTCTCGGACGATTTCCATTTTGGATTGGGCCTTGGCGCGGGCTTTTGCTCCGCCTTCGCGGAGGATGTTTTTGACGGATTCAATATCAGAGGCAATCGATTCCCTCTTTTCTCTCATGGGTTTTATAAACGCAATCAGGTCTTCAATAAGCGCCTCCTTAAGGTCCTTGTACTTCCCTTTCTTTTCTTCGTATAGCGCCTCCAGAGACGTTTTGTCTCGTACAAGCTCGTGAATGGCATATACATTTTTCGGCACTCCACCCCCCTCCTTCGCTGAAGCTTCGGCGGGCGAAGCGGAGTCTGTTACAATGCTCATAACAGCTTTTTTGATTTCCTCATCACTGGCAAAAAGCGGGATAGTGTTGCCGTAGCTTTTGCTCATCTTTTGTCCGTCAATGCCTGGTACGGTTTTGACATTATCAAGTATCAAACCTTCTGGCAATTTAAAGGTTTCACCAAATATGTGATTGAATTTTTCCGCTGTATCCCGCGCGATCTCAATATGCTGCTTCTGGTCATGCCCTACCGGTACTAAATCAGCGTCGTAAAGCAAAATATCCGCCGCCATAAGAAGCGGATAGTTAAAGACCCCGGCATTTATCTCTTTGCTTCTCGCCTCTGCGTCTTTAAACGCGTGCGCACGCATAAGATAAGGCATTGTGGTGATGGTTTCAAATATCCATGCCAATTCCGTATGCTCGGGAATGTCGGATTGTTTGTAAATCAAGACCTTTTTCGGATCAAGTCCGATGGCGAGATAGTCAATGGCCACGTCCAAAATATTTTGTCGCATCTCATCGCGGTTTTGCGTCGTAGTCAAGGCGTGATAATCAGGGATAAAAATCATGCAGTGGTGGCTTTCCTGCAGATCAGCAAATTGCTTCATGGCTCCGAAAAAGTTCCCGATATGAGGTCTTCCGGAGGGTTTTACGCCTGAAAGAAGTGTCTTTTTGGTCATACGTTAATAATAACAAACATACGCCGTATTACCAGACCTTTGACTCTACTCACTTCTACCTTTTCCATCCCAAACTATTCGCTTATTCGTACGAATAAGACCTGTCGCAAATCTCAAATGCGGTCAGTTGCAAGCGGTAACAAAGAAAGAAACCCCGCAAGTTATTATTGTTTTCAAATAAGGCAATGTTTTCGCAAAAAAACACTCCGATTTGGCCGGAGTGTTTGTGTGTTACAAACGCGGGGAAGCTAAAGGGCTACATTCTGACAATCCAGAAGCTTCCTGAATGTCGGCGATTTTTCATGGAGCTCTTCAAAGGAGTTTCCTATCGCCTCTATTTGCCCTTCGCCGGCTTTTAAAGTTCCCGCGCGACGAAGGATGATGAATTTGTTGCACAAACTTCTCACCGTGCTTAGACGGTGAGCTATGATGATGGCGCCGACGCCTCCTTGAAGGGCGGCCGAAATCCCCTCTTGAACCTCTTTTTCGGTTATTGAATCAAGACTTGACGTTGGTTCGTCAATTATCATAAACCTTGGTTTTTTGAGTATTGCCCCGGCTATCATTATTCTCTGGGCTTCTCCGCCGGAGAGCTTGATGCCGTCTCGGCCGACTTTCGTAAGAAGGCCGTTGTGAAGGCGTCCTTCAAAGTTCACCCTCATCTTTTCGGCAAACTTCCAGAGATTTTCCGAGTTGATGACCGACAGCTCTTCGCTGTTTAAGCCGTACGTCAGGTTGTCGCGGATTGTTCCGTCAAAAATAATGCTATTTTGCGGAATGTATCCGAGCTTCTTTCGCCATTCCCAAAGGTCAATGTCTCTAAGGTCGTGGCCGGAAACTCTTATTGTGCCTGTTTGCGGGTCCATGCTCCTAAGAAGCAGGTTCATAATCGTGGATTTGCCCGAGCCGGATGGCCCGATAAGCGCGACTTTTTCTCCCGGGTTTACGCGGAAACTTATGCCCCGCAAAACGTGAGCCAGTTTTTCCGTCTCGCCGGTTTCTCTCGCTTCCATGACTGAAGGTTCGTAAGAAAAACCCACGTTCTGAAACTCTACGGAAACAGATGGTTCACCATTCAACCGTATCGCATTCTCCTTTACCACAACCTTTGGTTTTAGTGTGAGTGTGTCTATCATGGCCTTGATAGAAGGGATATGATAGCTCACGTTTCTCTCAAGCATCCCTACCCTCCGCAGATTTTCAGAGAGAAAAGTACTCCACGTTACTGTCGCATAGAGAGTCCCTATGAGCCAGTTCCCGACAAGCACTTCGTGAATGCCGTAAAGAATGATTCCGAAAAGAGCAATACTGGAGAAGTCGTCCCTCCTTATCGCTTTCTTGATGTACTCCACCCAGAAATCGCGATCTTCGCCGGCAATGCTCCTGAATTCGCCGTCCATCTCTTGAAGCTCGGTTTTTTCTCGGGTGTTTATTTGGACCCATCCGACATTGTCCCATCTGGAGAAGCGTCGCCTATTTAGACGTCTATACCTTCTGTCCAAAGGCACGCAAACGCGCATGACCTCTTTGTTCAATAAGGCGGCTATAAGCAAATAGCCGGCCATTACCACGGTCATTACTGCTCCGCAGATCGGGCTAACTATGGACAGAGCGACAAAGGCCGCCAGTATGGACAAAACGGTCGGAATGGCATCAAAAAGAACAATGCCAAAAACCGTAAATATACGTCCTCTGGCTTTCTCAACATTGCCCGCCGTTAAATGCGAACCGTCTTGCACGTGCTGTCCTATGGACTTTTCAAAGAAAAGTTCCGTGATTCTGTCGTCCAGTTTTCCTATGGCAAGCGCCTGAAAGTATTCCAATGCCCTGCCGTGTAGAAACCCAGCCATTCTTCTTGCCAGAAAAAGAAATGCGAAGACCGCAAGTCCCATGTAAACAAACGGCATATTCATCGTCTGCAAACCGCTAAATATGGCGCTTATTGCCGCGGGTTTTAGCATGGCGGTCGTGGATAAAAAGACAGCCCATCCTAAGACCCTGCGAGCATAACGCCGCGCAACTTCATCAGTCATTTCCTTCCATAACCACGAGAATACCGCGCCTGTTTGTTTTAAGGACTTGAAATAGTCCTTTAGCGTCTCTGGCGCCACCCTGCTATCAGCTATATCTGACATAACTTCCTTTCTATGTTTGTTTTTGTGTTTTTGTCAAAGACCAAAAAAATATCCTGCTTTTTTAAGGCAAGATATGAGAAGGATTCAAGTAAAGAAATGTTGGAACTTAAATACTTTAAATATCTAACCTTATTTTTCTTCCATGCTTGGAAGTGGAAACGCCAACGCCAAAGGCGCTCGCTGTTTCAATATGTTCAGTAATGTTTAGATTTTTATTCATTGCATTTGCATTATAACATTGTTATGTTTTTTACGCAAATTCCACCCCTGTATCCCCTCTTCGGGAGTGTAGAAAGTTGACGCTCATCTGTGTTATATTATATACAAATGGTTCAAGTGCAATTCAATCAGCCGGAACTTCTGCCGGCAAGAGTCCTCCCTGTCAGGCGCGGTCTTACGGGTTGGCTTGTGGAGAAAAAAATCGTGTCGTCCGAAAAAAAAGCGGTTGAAGTTTCGGTTTTGGTTTCGGTGATTTTCTTGGTTTTGGGAATCTACCTTATGGCGAGAGGCGGAGCTTTCTCTTTTCTTGAGCCCACGGCGCCACAATACGAAGTTCCTATTGACAACAATTTAAATCCTTATGACTTGTCGCCATAAAAAATTTTATCTTTCAAGCGGGAGACGCGGGTTCACTCTTGTTGAACTTCTGGTCGTTATGTCAATAATCTCGCTTTTGTCAGGGGTCGTTTTTGCAAGCTTAAGCGATGGTCGCGAGAAGGCGCGCATGGCCGGAGGCAAATCGCTTATGGCTCAGGCAGACCATGCCTTAGGATACGAAACGGTGATGAGCTTGGCTTTTGACGAGGGCTCCGGTTCCTCTGTAGCAGATAACGCGGGCAATAACGGAGGGACAATAGTAGGCGCGATTTAGCAAACTGAAAGTCAATGCGGACTTTTAAGCGGTAGCTGTTTGCGCTTTGATGGCGTTGACGACTACGTGGAGCTTAATCAGTCCTTGAGGGACCCTAACACTTTTGGCGGCACATTTAATGGTAAATCCAGCATTTCGCTGTGGATATACCCGACGCGCGAAGTCGGAGTTGACGGCGAGACGATTCTCCGCAGGATAGGAGGCCTTCATTATCTGGAATATTCGAGCGATGTGGATAGGCGTCTGCAGATTATGGTTCGGTGCAACCCCGCAAATCCTCCTTGTCATTCCGGAGGAAACCACTGGCCCCGTTCTTACGCCGTGATACCGAGAGACAAATGGACCCATGTTATTTTCGTGCTTGAGCCCGGAGTTGGCTGGCGTTTTTATATTGACGGCAAATTAGACCGCGCCGAATCGGTTCCTCAAGTAGTGATAATTGATTACGGAGGCCCTTCCCGACTGGGATATAAACTTACGGAGTCCTACGCTAACTTTGAGGGAATGATGGACAATGTTCGTGTTTACGCCGATGCTTTGAGCAGTTCACAAGCAAAAGCTCTTTACGAGAAAGAGAAACCGAAATACATCTTAGCTTCTTTTTAATACCGCAACCGATTAGGGATTTTTGTAAAAGGTTTGAGGTGTTATAAGTTTAAGGCAGTTCAAAAGAAAAGACAGAACCTTGATTTTTACCTTTTGATTCGGCCCAGACGCGTCCTCCGTGCGCCTCAACAATACTTTTCACAATATAGAGTCCGTAGCCACTGCTTTCGGTGTTCGTCTTTAAAGCGTCCTTGCCTCGTCCACCCTCTCTAAATAAAAGAGGCAGTTCGTCTTTGTCTATTCCAATACCCATGTCAGAGACCGAAAATACGGTTTTTCCTGCCTTTTTGAAAAGAGACAAAGTGATTTCACCCGCGGGCGTATACTTTATGGCATTGTCTAACAAATTTCTCATCGCGTGTTCAATTTGGGATTTATCGCCATTTATAACAAAGTCGCCGTCTTCAACTTTCGTTTTAATGGTCAGGTTTTTATCTTCCGCCTCCGCTCTGCCCTTTTGGACGACATCTTCAAATATGGGTCGCAAGTCAAAGTCCTTCTTTTCATATTGCAGAGTCCCCTTGCGAATATTTGCCGCTTTCAATATATCCTGAACGATGTTAACGGCTTTTGTGTCGGAACGAAATCCCTCTTCCAGATAAGGTTTGGCTTCCGTAGGTATTTTTCCCAGATCGCCCTCAAGCAAAGTGGCGAAAATATTCCTTGACTTTGTAAAGAATCCCTTAATTTGGTGGGTGATGAAGTGAATAAGGGTTGTTTGCTGTTCGTTCGCCTCTTCCAGGTCCTTAGCAAGTCGTTCTATCCTCTCCCGTTGCCGGACTTCTCTTAACACGTTCCTTATCAACAAAAAACCAAAAAGGAGCACCAAAATAAAGACGCTTAATTGGAAGGAGATTGCTTCCCAAGAGTCAGCAAAAATGACTTCAATCAAAGTTACCACGGCCAACACAAAGGTCAGTATTGAAACCGCAACCACCTTCAAATCAAACAGGCGGTGCTTAATCACGGCATAAGCTGTTAACGCTATAAATGGCAAAGTGAATAAAGCGGCAAAGGGAATAAAGTAAGTATTGTCAAAAAAAGCGGGAAGTATCAGATTAAATACTATTATAAGCGAATAAGTTATGATAACTCCAATAAGAACGTATACTAATTTGGTTCTTTCGGTTGATTTTGAACTAATTATACGACTAAATAAAACATACATACCCCCAATCACTAAACTAATTGAAATTATTGCAAATGCGATAACACCAGGTGCGTTTTGAACGCTGGTCACGCGTCCGTCAACAAACCCAGTTACTTCCTTAAAGACAAGCGGTGTCAAAGTAAAAAATGATGTCAGGACAACTATCGGCAGGAACACAACCCAATATATTTTCGGAAACTTAACTTTTTCTTTTGGAACAACATAAAGCATGTTAAACAAAGCAAGAGCGTACCAAACAGCAAAGAAAACTGATATTCGTAGAACCCATATAACCACCTCTGGTTTGTCAAATTGATAAGTTAAATAATTAAAAATTCCCCACAAGACAGCGAAAATTGAAAGTGGCAGAAAGGACTGGTGGGTTATACTGTGGGGATTGTTGATGTACACAACAAAACCAAGTATGCCTATTGCGGCCACGGTCACTCCGAGTAATAAGAGATCTGTGTTTGGTAACAGGGTTTCCAGTATTTTCATGTTAGCTATATTCTAACAGATAAGTCCCTTGTGGAAAGAAGGAAAGTTTAAAACCCTCCCTCTTTCTTAACATTACTTCGCTCTTTTGGTCGTATCGCAAGTTGGAAAATACCGCAGAGTTCAAAAAAACCGGAGAGTTCCAAAACTCTATAGAAGGCGGTAGTATTCTCCAAAAACTTCTGTACCCATCATATTCAATGGATGATTGACTGATGCGGCGAGTCAGGTTTTCCAAATTATGTGATAAATGCTTTACATGATGGCGAAAAAGAGAGTGAAAAAGTATGTCAAATTTATAGTCCCCCAAGAGTACCGGTAAGTCAAATACATCAACAGAGGTCAGAAGTACAGAGTATTTCGCTTTTTTTTGTCCCTGAATTTTACCTTTAAGATTATTTGCCCCAACGAATTCGTCAACATTTATATGCAGTGTTTCCAAGCTACTTAAGTTTCGTTTTGCAAAATCAATAGCCACACGCTCCGTATCAAACCCCACAAAAGTAACGCTGTGGGGAAATTTATCGCTCTCTAACCTTTTCAGTACTTGCCTTTCTATCTCCATTGGACCACATCCAAAACTGGCCACAACAACGTCTCTACTTTGGCTTTTGATAAACTGGACAAGTCGATTGACCAATGGTCGAATAAAATAGGGAAATCTGTCCTTTTCAAAAAGTATCATCTGTTTATAGAATTCCGCTTTCCAGCTTGCATTATTGAAGTCCGTCAGCTCCAGAAGTTTTACTCCATCAACTTGTGAACAGTGAAAAATAAACCATCTCAAGAACGAACGGTAAGAAAGTAGCGCTGTAAAAAAAGCGATATTCGCGTCAATAGCGTATTCTTTATTTTTATCCTCGTCTCGCTTCAGTTCTTTAAGGTTGCCGATTATTTCTTCTATTTCTTCTTGCCTTTTGTTAGAAGTGGTGCGATTCATTTTTGTACTATTTTTATAACTGGCTCCTTTCGTGAAGAAGTGGCTGAGGGCGGTTTGGCGACGCCGATGCGAAAAGTTAGTCCGATAACCTCCTCTCCTCTCGCGTCAAAGTGTTTTCTAATTGTCTGGTTGGAGTTTTCAACCAATGCGATATGCTTCCCCGTAAACCCCTTTCGCTCTCCGGAAGTAAACTTTTCAGCCAAAAATACAATACCGGTTACAATTTGAAAGCTTAGTCCAAGTTTTGTGCACAAAAGCCAAGTTCTCTGAAGCATACGCCCCGCTTCTACAAAGGCCTTTGCAGTCGTTTCGCTCATAATAATCGCTCCCAGCGCGCCTGACGAGCTGTAAACGGAAGCATTTCCAAATGCCGCAAATCTTGAAAATCCCAAAGCGTTAAACACTTTCATTATAGGCCAATATTTAATAAGACGAAAGACCATGCCTGCCGGCGAAGGCAGTTCAAGAGTTTTTAAGTAAAGTCCGCTTTTTTTTTCTTTCTCTTCAGTTTCACTCCAGACAATATCTTTAAAAAACAACCTGTGCAGGGTTTCGTTTTCAAGAGCCACTCTTTCCATGACACTAAAGGCCGGTGCCAGACCGGAAATCTCTCGCCTGCCACTTAAAAGAATTAATCTGCAGAACTGATTTCTCGCACCGCTTAGCAATGCTGCCTTTTTTTCCTCCGATATCGGATCTTTCTCATAAGGCCTGCGGTTAGTTCGGCTGGATCTGATGAATTCATAAAGCTCGTCCTCGTCAGGATCATTTTTCTCAAACAGAATTTCAGCAATAAAGTTGGGTTGGCTTTGGCCGTCAGGAAACAGTTTGATTCTCGCTGTAAAACCATTTTTTTTTGAAGTGATTGATATATTTTCCAACAGTGCGCCAACGGCTATGTAAGTTCCTCTCCAGCGGAAATTCAGAACAAAGTTGTCTTTTTTCAAGTCAGCAAAAACTTTGAGGACTCCTGACTGTCTACTAAATTCAAAATGCCACGGTTGCAAATTGTCGCCGGACGGCGCGTAAACTGCTTCGCTTAAAATGACTTTTAGAGTTTCCTGTGTCATAGTTCTACACTTCTTCGTTCTTTAGTAGTTGTACCACCGCGTCAACTGAAGAAGCGGGATTTTCGTCTTTATCAATGACTGCTGCCCGCTGGCGGATCTTTTTCACCAATGATCTCGCTTCCTTTCCGGCTTTGTCTAAACCGCGAAGCTCAACCGCTTGCGCGCCGGCAAGCAAAAGAATAGCCGTTAGATACCGCAGATTTGAAACAGCGTCTCCAAGATCGAGAGCCGCGTGCGTGCCCAAACTGTTTACATCTTGATTATCCCCCTCGGTTGGGATCATAAAATTCTGATGAGCCACGGCGAGCTTTCTGTTTTGCACAACCAATGAGGCGGCGGCAATTTGGATAGGTCTAAAACCGCTATAGAGCCCCGGTTCCCTTACGAGATTTGCGGGTAATCCTCTGCTTCTGCGCTCGTTTACCATATTGGCGAGAATTGCGTGAAGCCATGCTGATGCCTGGGCTATCTCCATTTTCAAGATATCGGAGCCTTGACTTATATAATAACCCATGAAATTCGATCCCTGCAGAGCTCTCTTGCTTTTGGTGTCAACAACGGGGTTGTCATTTACGGAATTCATTTCCGATTCAATCCACTGCCTGACACGTCCCATATTTTCCTTGAAGGTACCGAATCCTTGCGGTATTGAGCGTACCGAATAGCAATCCTGTAAGAAAATCTCCTGTGGGTCCGAAGCGTTTCTTTTTTGCGCGCCTTTGTCTTTTCTCAATTGGTCCAATTTTCGCACAAGCGAACTCCCTCTCCAAAAGTCGTTCATGATGGCGTTGACTTCTTGTGACCCCGTGTGCAGTTTAACTTTGTGAATCAGCGCATCATATCCGCTATCAATGACTAAAAGGCCTTCTAACGACAAAGCCACTGCCTTAAGCATCTGTCCAAACAGCCTTTCCAAATCGTAAAATGCCAAAGATGCGGCGGCTGTCATAAAGGAGGTGCCGTTTATAAGCGCAAGTCCCTCGCGAAGCTCGGGGCGCAGAGGAATTATTTTAAACTTGTCCAACGCCTCGCTGGCGGGCAACTTTCCATCCCTCAAATTTACCGGCGTATTTTCACCGACAATGGCGCAAGCGATTGCAGATAAGGGCACAAGGTCGCCACTTGCGCCAATAGAACCGTACCGCTTTACAACCGGGTGAATGGAATTTTCAAGAAGCGCAAGTAGCTTCTCAACGACTTCGACTCTCACTCCTGAAAATCCGAGAGAAAGGCAATGTGCTCGCAATAACATGGCGGCCCTTACGATATCTTCTGACACTTCCGGGCCGATGCCGCAATTGTGCGAACGTATAAGGTTAATTTGCCTTTGTCTTACCGAGGAGTCGTAGTCCTTTTGACTGGCGGTAAGCGCTGGTTCAATATAGTTAACTTGGCCTCCAAATTGAGTATTTATTCCGTAGATTAAAAGCCGCTTTTCATGCAGTTGCTGAAGGAAGTCGTTTGATTCATTTAGCGCTTTCTTCCCCTGCGAACTTATCTTTACCTGCGTGCCCTCCCGCGCCACGGCTTTGCAATCCTCAATTTTAAGGGTCTTCCCTTTCCCTATTTCAACCGCTTTCTTAATTTGTTCAATCATTGTTTGTAATTCTAGACTTTTTGCCCTTAGTGAAAACAAGTCCCGGCCCCTTGTTTTTCCAAAGTAGCGAGTCGCCGTTTTGCATGAAGTGAATTTTCGGCAAGGCCTTTCTCCCTATGGCTGATTTCAGCTTCTTGTATTCAATGTTTACTTGTGACAGATATTCGGCAAAAACATCTGAAGCATTTCCAAACCTGGCCGCCTGCTTTTCGGCCCTCGGCAACATTTCAAGGCGTATGTGTAAAGTTTGTCTTTTGCTTCCGTGTGTTGTTTTATTATAAACCAAAAAACTTCCCGACAAAAGGTTTTTGAATGGAGCCCTTTTAATACAGGAGATTATATGTTCAGGATAAATATTCAGGGCGTAGAGCGTTACTGCGACGTCAGTGCGTCCAAAGGTAGAAATGACTGGCATTTTATTCCAGCCGTTAAACTTTCGGCCAACATCCGGCAGTTTCCACTTCTCTTGCAGTTTGTTCAAGTCAATGATTTTTCCCCTGTCGTGAATATTGTACCGTATAAGAGGCGACGCGGTAGGCGCTGTTATGAGGAGCTCTCCCCCTTTTGATTCCTCAATGAAAAGCATTCGCGGGTCATACTGCAGTATGGGAGGTATTTCTTTCACTTCGCCAAACAATGAACAGGCCAAAGCCCGATCTTTCTGTGCTTTTCGGCGTAGGGCTATGGTTAACGGCGTTTCGAATGCCAAGATGCCGGTATCAGCAGAACCATAAACGCTTACGATATGATGCGGTTTTTTAATATTGGCAAGCGCCCCTATATCGTCTCGCCACTTTTCAGTGAAAGAGTCGCCGGCCGTTAGTATGTAGAGGTTTTTCGGAATATCAATTTTGCGCTTTTTTACTTCCAGTAAAACATCGGCTACAAAAGGGGGGTAACCCGCAATTACAACGTTTTTAAATTGAGGACATAGCTTTTTGAAAACGTACACTGTATCTGCTTTGTCAATGCTTGGAGTGACAGCCGTGATTTTGTATCCCTTTTGGGAAAGGCCACGACAAGAGGCCAGAGTATAACTGCCTGCCACCCACAGCCCCATAGAAAAACAGATTATTACCAGTGTTTCGTCACTCTTGCCTATATTCCAGATGTCCCGAAAGATAACTTCGTGGCTTTCCACTCCGATTCTTTCCTGCTCACTTCCCCTAAACCAAAAGGTCGGCTTTCCAGAAGACCCTGAACTGGCGTATGCAAAAGGAGGCAAAACTTCTTTGGGAAAAAGTTTCTTCAATTGAAAAGCTCGGAAATAACTGTTTTTATCGGTTTCAGGCAAAGCAAGAAAATCTTTGTCGAAATTCGGCACTTTAGCTCCTTTTAGCTTTAAAAACTCGCGGTATGCCGGGACGTTTTTGGCTGTTTGACGCGCCAATGCTAAAAAATCCAGATTCTTTAAGGGAAGAAGCATAAAATTATACTCTATTTTCAAGAGCACGCTCTAAATCCGTAACGTATTTTCCTGATGGCAGTTTTTTCCCGCTGCTTATTTTGCGCAAAGCCAGAGATATTGACGCGCCGGCAACCGAAGCGGCAGTCCCGAGCTGTGGAACTCCCGCGAGCGTTCGACCTATTTCACCAACCGACTGTGTCATTCTCTCTGAAAGATGCCTCCGGTCTATTATTTTTGATGTCAGTTCAAACCATTTCTCTCTGTCAACTTTTTTTAAGGACTCAAAATCCCATCCGTCTAAGGCACCGAGGAACGGCTCTGTCTCCGGCTCTAAGTCATACCGTTCCACGTCCAAAACGGCTTTGTCCCCCACTTCTGTGGCCATTAAAACAGGGATTCCGTTTTTCTTGCAAATTTCCCTTGCCCGGTACTTCATCTCAAGGGAATCCATCTCGTCAATAAACGCGTCAAGTTTCGGCTCCATCATAAATTTCTCAATGTTTTTCTCGTCCAAGCCACTGTCATAAGTTTCTAAATGCAAAAACGGGTCAAGTTCATAGGCGCGCCAAGCCGCCACTTCCGTTTTTAATTGCCCAATGTCAAGCAAAGTGCCTCTTATACGATTTAGATTAGTTGTTTCCAATCGGTCAAAGTCGGCAATTTTAACACTTTGAGGACCGCCACTTATGTTTAGGTTTTCCAATATAGCCGAGCCGACCGAAAGTCCCGCTATGCCGATGCGGAGATTTCTGTATGATTGTTGCTCCTCTTTGCTTATTATGTTCTTGTTCCTTGCCGTCCGCAGTTCAAAATATGCATCACTGCTCACCATCTTCACAATCAGCTCTTTCCATGGAAAATAAATCCAAACGGACTCTACCGGCGGAGATTTTAAAAATTTGCTTTCCCCATCAGGAAACCTGATTTTGTTAGCCACGTTGGGATTTCTGATATTGAAGAGCTCTTTCAGTTGCAATTCAAAAACATCCAAATTCCGCAGTCCGGGATTTTCAACTTTCAGTTTTCTATAACTCTCTTCGTCTTTGCAAATTATAGGGACGAACACTTTTTTATTATAACATATTAAAATGTGTTCTGACAGGGTATGTTTCAGTTATATGCCTTCTCTCTTAAGGGTTTCAATGGTTTTCCTTGCCTCTTTTGAAAGCTTTTTTGGAAGGTCAATGTTTACTCGGATAAGCAAATCGCCTCGGCGACCGCTGTCGGTCGGCACCCCTTTTCCTTTTACTCTTAATATCTCGCCAAAACCTATACCTGCCGGTATTTTTATGGTAATGGTGTTTTCTTCAAGGGTCTTAAGAGTGTACTCGTCGCCTAAAATGGCGCTTGTTAATTTCACGTTAAGGTCGGTTACGATGTTGTTGCCTTCTTTGCGGTAGAGAGGGTGTTTGCCGACATGTATTTTAACGTAAAGGTCTCCCGAGACCCCGCCAGCTACGGCTTCGCCCGCGCCGGAAAGACGTATCATCTCTCCCGTGTCAATTCCCACGGGGATTTTTATAGAGACCTCTTCTTGCTTTCGCAGGACGCCTCTGCCTGCGCAATTTCCGCAGATGTCCTTTGGTACTTTTCCACGACCCATGCATGTTTCGCAGGGTTTAACAGTGGAAAAAGAGCCCATTATGGAGCGACGTGTTTCGTGAATTTTACCCTTTCCGTTGCAAAGAGAGCATGTCTTCATGTCTTGAGGGTTCTTGGCGCCACTACCGCCACAAATATCACAAGCCGACACTTTATTTAAAAGAATTTTCCTCGTAACGCCGAAAATCGCTTCTTCAAAAGAAAGTTCAACGTCCATTGAAATATCTCGGCCCCGTTTTGTCCTGCTTCTGCCTCCGCCTCCGAAAAATTCGCCAAAAAGGTCGCCAATATCAAATTCCACGCCTTCTCCCCCGCCAAATCCGCTCTGACGCACGAAATCGGAAAAGTCAAAACCGCCGAAACCGCCCCCCTGACTACCGCCTGCTGAAGTATCGGAAAATACACGTCCGTAAGCGTCGTATTCGGCGCGTTTTTTGTCGTCTGAAAGTATCGAGTATGCTTCGCTTGCTTCTTTAAATCTCGTCTCGTCTCCCCCACCCTTGTCCGGATGGTATTTATGCGCCATTTTTCTGAAGGCTTTTTTTATTTCGTCTTTTGAGGCGGACTTGTCCACTCCCAGAACTTCATAATAGTTTTTTGACATATTTAGATTATACTCTCCTTTTTGGATATTTCAAGTGGAATTCATGAAATGTGGGGAAAAACCGAGAAAAAAACACAGAGTCAATCAAAAACCGGCCGGTCCCTTTCGGAACCCGACCGGTTTTTTTCCATTTACCTTGAATTACGAAATGGTGTTGAGGCGAGGTTTGAGAGGCGCCTTCGGAGGCGCGGCCGGCGCCGGAGAGAGAAGATTTTTAGTAAAAAATCTTCGTGCGCCGCGAAAACCTCGGCGAAAAAGACATTTCGTAATTCACAGATTTACAACATCTACACCTCTTTATCCCTTCTTCTCTTCCCCCTCGTCTTTTCCCTGTCCCGAGGAATTAGAGGGATTTTCCTCCTTCACTTCGGCATCTCTCACATTCCCGTCCTTCTTCTCCTCCGTTTGGTTATTGTTTCTTGTATCTTGGTTATTGCTCGCATTCATATGCGGGCCAATTTTTTGCATTTCCACGGACAGCGCTTCGCTTGCCGATTTTATAGCGCCCACGTCTTGTCCGTTTTGCGCGGTTTTAAGCGCGGCGATTTTTTCTTCAATGGTTTTCTTTAAATCCGCCGGCACTTTTTCGCCCGCGTCTTTGAGGGACTTCTCCGCCGTGTAGGATAGCTGTTCGGCCAGATTTTTGGCTTCCACCAACTCTTTTTTCTTTTGGTCTTCCGCGCTGTGAGCTTCCGCCTCTTTCTTCATTTTTTCTATTTCATCTTGCGAAAGCCCCGAAGACGCTTCAATACGGATTGACTGTTCTTTACCCGATGTTTTGTCCTTGGCTTTGACATTTAAAATACCGTTTGCGTCTATGTCAAAGGTTACTTCTACCTGTGGCATCCCGCGAGGCGCCGGAGGGATTCCATCCAGAATAAATTTTCCGAGGGATTTGTTGTCAGGAGCCATAGGTCTCTCGCCTTGAGTAATATGTATTTCCACCTGAGTCTGGTTGTCGGCGGCCGTTGAAAAGGTCTGCGAGCGCGAGGTCGGTACGGTAGTGTTTTTCTCAATAAGTTTTGTAGCCACTCCGCCCATTGTTTCAATTCCCAAAGAAAGCGGAATAACATCCAAAAGCAAAATGTCCTTCACGTCGCCACCGAGTATTCCCCCTTGAATTGCCGCTCCTATTGCCACCACTTCGTCGGGGTTTACGCCCATATGCGGTTCTTTGCCAAAAAATTCTTTTACCGCCTTTTGAAGGGCGGGCATTCTGGTTTGACCGCCGACGAGTATGACTTCGTTTATTTCTCCCACTTTAAAAGGCGAGGCCTCCATGGCCCGTTTTGTAATATCCATGGCTCGCTCCACAAATTCTCCCGCCAACTCTTCAAGTTTGGCGCGGGTCATTGTTACAAGAAGGTGCTTTGGTCCGTCCACTCCTGAAGTGATAAATGGAATATTTATCTCTGTCTGGGTTGCCGTTGAAAGTTCAATTTTCGCTTTTTCGGCCGCTTCGTCCAGTCGCTGGAGAGCCAGAGGGTCTTTGCGTAGATCAATAACGTTTTCTTTTTTAAACTCGTCAGCGAGCCAGGCGACTACTTTTGCGTCAATGTCTCTACCGCCCAAATGCGAGTCGCCGTCCGTGGATTTGACTTCAATGACATCGTCGCCGACTTCCAAAATAGAAACGTCAAAAGTACCACCTCCAAAGTCAAAGACGGCGATTTTTTCCTCTTTCTTTTTGTTAAAGCCGTACGCGAGCGCGGCGGCGGTCGGCTCGTTTATAATTCGTTTTACGTCAAGACCCGCAATTTTGCCCGCGTCCTTTGTGGCCTGCCTTTGGCTGTCGTTGAAATATGCCGGAACGGTGATGACTGCTTCGGTAATTTTTT
The DNA here is from genome assembly GCA_030699905.1 of bacterium. Lineage (NCBI taxonomy): Bacteria > bacterium. The sequence goes on along the minus strand of JAUYKQ010000024.1, from coordinate 28,156 downwards.
CGCCGAACCGCGCTTCCGCGTCCGCCTTGAGCTTGCCTAAAATCATGGCTGAAATTTCTTCAGGACGAAGCCATTTGTCGGCCATTTTTACTTCAATGCTTCCCTTGTCGGATTTACGCGTTTCAAAGGGTACGTTTTTAATATCCTTCTGAACGCCCGCCTCGTCGTAAGTGTGACCGATAAAGCGTTTGATTTGGTAGACGGTGTTTTTGGGATTGGTAACGGCCTGACGTTTGGCGAGAAGACCCACAAGCCGTTCGCCGGTTTTTGATTCGGCAACTATTGAAGGCGTTGTACGCGCGCCTTCGGCGTTTTCAATTATCTTCGGCGTTCCTCCTTCCATAACCGCGATTGCGGAAAAGGTGGTGCCGAGGTCGATTCCGAGTATTTTTGACATAGTTTTATTTGATTACTAATCTGCTAATGATACAAATTCAACAAATGACCGTGAATGAGTATGGAACATGTAACATGGAACATAAGAAATCCGGAAATTCTGGTGCTACATGCTCCATGTTTCGTGTTCCATGGGGCAGTTGACAATATACTGGTAATAGTATATAATGTCAAGAGGTAGCCGAACAATTCAAATAGGAAGGAGAAAATGATTACTCCCATAGTTGCCTGTATGATACTCGCGGTAGGATGCTTCATTTTAGCATACTACAACAAGAGATTGCAGAAGAGGATTGTGAAGTGTGAGTACCCCGAAGATATCGTCGCACAGCAGCTCAAGACATTGAAGTTCATCAGACGGGGGTTCTTGGCATTCGGCATAATCTTTACGGTTTTTGCCGCTATGTACTTACTGTCGCCTTGAATTAGGGTGCCATCGCCCCTCTCATCACGGCCTGTTCAAGAGTTTCAACTCGCGAACGGGCCGTTTTTTGTTTACGAACACCTCAAGCGATTGGGGTGTTTTTTTATTCCTTGATTTCAGTTCTTCAACACCCCTCCGCCCTCTGGGCACCTCCCCTCGTCTGAGGGGAGGTGGGGTCAAAAGAAATATCTATACATTCTTTCTTCCTCCCCTCCTCATCCGAGGAGGGGTGACGCATTCTGATGCGACGGGGTGGTGTGCTTTCTATTCTAACGCACTTTGTATCTTCATTAACACCCCATCAATGTTTGTATTCACTTCACTATCCCAGAATCTTATTATCTTGCATCCAACACTCTCAAGATATTCCGACCTCATCTTATCGTAGCCAGAGTCAATATGTTGTGAGCCATCCAGTTCAATGATGAGTTTCTTTTCCGGACAATAAAAATCCACTATATACTTCCCTATTCCGTGTTGGCGGCGAAACTTGTGCCCGAGTTGGTTACCTTTCAAGCGAGACCACATAATAATTTCCTGCGGTGTGGCGTTATTTCTTAACTTCTTTCTCAATGATTTGTTTTCAGATAGGTTGTGAATTGTTCGCATAATATGGTACTTCAACACCCCTCCGCCTCGCAGACTCGGCACCTCCCCTCATCTGATGGGAGGAAGGGGCCCTTGTCATTTGTGACACAAAAAATTTTAGGTTATCAAAATATGGAGAGCGGTAGGAATCCTTAATCCTTAATCCTTTATCCTTAACGTCAGAATAAGAAATATCCGACGGTAAGTAAAGCGTAGAACTTTCTTTTCTGCGTGGATTCTGCGTCAAGTCTGCGTCAAGTCTGCATATTTCCGTCGCGGAAATGACTCGCCAGCAGAGTTCCCCGTCAATTAACGCAGTAGCAAAAAGCACACGAAAAGAGCGGCCATCCTCCGCGCGGATCATTTTTTCATGTATTTGCTGGTTGAAATATGATGACGTAAGCATGGTTACAAATTTTTTAATATTGAAAGCATTTGCTTGTCAAAAGTCAAAATCGGAGAATTCATTTGTTTTGCCAAATATATTATCGTGGCATCTGCAAAGGAAATTTTCTTGTTCAATGCTTGAAAGAATTCTATATCGCGCTTTATAACTACCGGGGCGAAAAGGGTTGATTCGGTGGACGCTGTGAGGTCAATCAAGAATCTTTGCGAAAGTGCTGTTCCGACGCGGTATGCCAAAATCGTAGCTACTTCCTCCACAACATACGGATGAATAACTATGGTTTTTGGCATGCTCGCCAGTTTATTTGCTATGATCTTAGCCTGACCGTGCTGTGAATCGTTTGTCAGATACAGGGCAACCAAAAAACTGCTGTCTATTATTATGGATCTATGCTCCATATAAAACTCTATCTATCTCTTTAGACAGATTCCGGTTTTTTCTGCCTCCGCTTACGGCATGTTTTAGCGCAAGCTCAAAAAAGGACCCCGCTTTTTTTTCCTTAGAGGACTTAGGATATGCTATGTATTTTTTCAGTTTTTTGTCCATTTAGAGATTATAGCATTTATTCGGATAGGTCGTAAATAATGACTTTTGCCGGACGAAGCACCTTGTCACCTAACCGGTAACCTTTTTGGGATACTGATGCAATCTTGTGATCACTTTCCTTATCCTCGGTCTTCTCTGAACTCACGGCATCATGCTCTGCGGGACTAAATACATCACCTGCTTTGGGAGAAATAATTGAGAGTCCGTGTGTCTGAAGCGAGGAAACGAGCTGATTGTAGATATATTCCACGCCCATTCTCCAATTTTTGTCCGCCTTTTCCCATACTTCCTTGTTTCCCATGGCCATATCAAAACTGTCAAGTACCGGAATGATGTCGGCGAGAACATTTCCCGTAGCGAATTTGATGAAATTCTTCTTATCCTCCTCGTCTCTTTTGCGCAAGTTCACAAAATCCGCCTGGGATTTCTGCCAGCCGGTCAGATATTCTTGCCTTTCCTTCTCACATTCCTTCAATTTTCCTCGCAGTTTTTTTACCGTTTCCTGAAATGACTCTTCGGCAACAACGGAGTCGTCTAGTGTGTCATCAGATTCAATTTTTATATCATCCTCGTTGTCTTGTTGTTTAGGATTATGTTCATCGGGCATTTTTTTAGTTGAATTAGCGGTGGTTGTTTACCTCTTAGACCACTGCGGAGCTTTTCGAGCTTTTTTCAATCCGAACTTGCGTCGTTCTTTGGCTCTCGGGTCTCTTTTCAAAAACCCGAGTTTTTTGACTTTTTTGCGAAGCTCCGCGTTTTGCAACACTAAAGCTCGAGCAATCGCGTGCCTAAGGGCTTCCGCTTGACCATGGCTCCCTCCCCCTAATATTTTAGCTGTTACCTTAAATTTGGTTGGTAGCTTTGTTTTTGTAAAGGCCTCAAGGGCTATTCTTTGCAATTCCTCGTCTTTAAAATACGAGTCAAGTTCGCGTTCATTTATCGTAAGCGACTGTTTGCTTGATGGAAAAAGACGCACGCGCGCGATGGCTGTTTTCCTTCTCCCAACTGCTTCAATGTATTTTATTGGCTGTTCTTTCATTTATTTTATTATTCATTAATTACAAGTCGTTTCATTCTCCCTTTATGCAGTTTATTTTTAGGCATCATCCCCTGTACAGCTTTTCTTATCACACCGGCAAAGCCGTGCCTTTTCATGTATGAACTCATGTTTTCAATTTTGAGTCCGCCCGGATATCCGCTATATCTCACATATTCGGTTTCTTTTTTTCTTTTTAAAGTAACGTCGGCTTTTGAAGCGTTCAGTATGAGAACTTCGCTTTCTCCCGAAATATTTTTCCTGAAAGACGGAGAATTTTTTCCCATAAGTATGGAGGCCGCCTCGCTCGCGACCCTGCCTATTTTTTTGTCTTGTGCGTCAATTGTGTGTTTCATAGCGTGTAGCGTGTGGCGTGTAGCATGTAGCGTCCAAATTTATCTTTTCTGACGTTATACGTTACGCGTTATACGCTTTGCGTTTTAAACAAATTCTATTATGGCCATTCTTGCTCCGTCGCTTTTTCTTGTCGGCAATTTGACTATTCTCGTGTAACCGCCGGCTCTTGTCTTGTATTTAGGCGCTATTTCATTAATCAATCGGCTGACTGAAAAGTCCGTTCCTAAACGTCCCTTCAGCAAACGTCGTGAAGCCAAAGAATCAACTTTGGCTCTGGTAACCAACTTCTCAACAAAAGACCGCATTTCCTTTGCTTTGGCTTCAGTAGTCGTTATTTTTTCATCACGGATTAAGTTCGCTATAAGCGACTTTAAAAGGGCCTTTCTTTGTCCCTCTTCTCGGCCGAATTTTCTGTTTTGGTTTGAATGTCGCATGATGTCAGTTCATAAAGTTTATCAAGCTAAAAGTTTATAAAGTATTCCTCTTCCTGTCCTACTTGATGGACTTTACAAACTTGATGGACTTTCTACTTCAGTGTTATCCCATATTCCTGCAGTTTCTTCTTTATTTCCTGAACACCTTTACTGCCAAGTCCGTCAATATCCAAAATGTCCTCTTCTTTTTTCCTGGCGAGACCCCCGACTGTTCTTATGTTGGCGTTTGACAGGGCGTTTGCGGTTCTCTGTGAGAATCCCACTGTTTCAATTCTTGTCTTTAATATATCCGGGTCAATCTCTTTTTTGTCACTCTCGCCGTCCTCCGGTGTGTCTTTTTCCTCTTTTTCTACAGCCGGTTCCTCTTTTTCCTCTACAAAACCAACGATTGCTTTGAGCTGGGCGATCATTATGTTTATGGACTTTTCCAGGGCCTCCTTTGGCGTTATGGTGCCATCTGTTTCAATAAAAAACTTCAAACGGTTAAAATCAGTTCTGTTTCCCACGCGCATGTTTTCAACTTCATAGTTGACTCTGCGTATCGGCGTGAAAATGGCATCCAGCGTGATAGAGCCAATAGGAACTCTTTCCCTTTGTATGAGCTCTTTGGCAACATATCCAAGACCTTTTTCCACTGTCATTTCAATTTCCAAAGAAGCGGACTTGTCAGTCAAAGAGGCAATGTGCATTTCCGGATTTAAAATCTTTGCTTGGCCGGGCACCTCTATGTCGCCGGCTGTAACTTCCTTCGTCCCTTTGATTTTCAAAGAAAGAGTTTGCGGTTCGTCTGTCAAAAGAAGAATCCTGACCTTTTTCAGATTCAGAATAATTGTTATTACGTCTTCCTTTATTCCGGACAGTGTTGAAAACTCGTGTTCGGCTCCTTCTATTTTTATATTTGTAATAGCCGCGCCCGGAAGTGAAGACAGTACTATTCTTCTCAAAGAATTACCAAGGGTATGCCCATACCCCGGATAAAGACCGTCTATTTCATATGTTCCCTTGAATTCTTCTTCCTTTACTATTTTCGGCTTGGAAGGAAGAGCTATTTTTTGTTCATGCATACCTTTTGTGAATTACGGTTATTTATAAATTTGTATAAATATTATATCTTATCCTGTCAAAATTGGCAACCTTTTGATGTTACATGTTTCGTTTTACATGTTACAAGAGTTACCTCTTGTAAAATTCCAAAATCATGGATAAATCAACGGGAAATTCGGACGGTACGAGCTTTGGCCTACCTTGAATTTTCGCTTCCTTTTTGCCAATATCCAATCCGATCCATGCGGGAGTAGCCGGCGCCTCCTTCAGGCGTTCATCTAAACCATCAAAAAGCGGCTTTTTCCTGCTTCCCTCTTTTATAGACAAAACATCACCCACCGAAACCTCGTAAGAAGGGATTGTTACTTTTTTGCCTCCGACCGTAATATGCCCATGGTTTACCATTTGTCTTGACGCTTGTCTGGTGGGAGCAAATCCTAAACGATATATTACGTTATCAAGACGTCTTTCCAATTTGTCGTACAAAAGCTCGTCCTGATTCTGGCCGCTTTTTGCAAGCACGAAATGGACGTATTTTGCAAACTGTCGCTCACCTACTCCGTATAGAAAACGCGCTCGCTGTTTCTCAAGAACCTGAATTCCGAAATCGCTTTTCGGTCTGGGTCTCGATGCTTTCCTTCCCTTGCGCTCGCTTCGCAAGGCGAATTTAGAGGTCTGCGTCTTATCAAAAATGAAAGAACCGAGACGACGCGCTATTTTATATTTTGATTTGATTTGCATAAAGCGTATAACGTGTAGCATCAGAATTCAATTTTTCCGGCGTTACACGTTACAAGTTAAACGTTTTTCGATTAGACTCTTCGGGGCTTCGGCGGTTTAGGTCCATTAAAAGGCACGGGAGTCGCGTCTTTTATTGAGGTTAGGGTGAATCCTTTGGAAGCAAAGCTTCTTATGGATGACTCTCTGCCCGAACCGACACCTTTTACGATAACCGCCACCTCCTTCATGCCGACCGCATTGGCTTTTTCGGCAAGAACTTCGCCGACCTTAGCGGCCGCAAAAGGAGTACCTTTTTTCGCGCCTTTAAAGCCCAAGGCGCCACTTGAAGAAGCGGCCAAAGCATTGCCCTTGGGGTCGGTTAAAAGAAGAAGAGTGTTGTTGTATGTTGATTGCACGTATAAAATACCGCTTTCCGAGCGTTTTCTTGTTGATTTTCCGGATGATTTCACTTGTCCGGATTCACTATCCCCTTTTGTCGCAATTCTTTTTTTACCCATATTTTAAACTTATTATAACTCACTGCCCATAACCCATTTTTCTCTTCCTCTTTGTCGGTCGTTAGTCGCTAATTGCCGGTTACTTCTTTTCGGCAGCCCTTCTTCCCGTACCCATGGTCTTTCGCACGTTGCCTCTTCGGGTCCTTGAGTTCGTTTTTGTCCTTTGTCCTTTGGACGGAAGACCTCTGGCATGACGTATCCCTCTGTACGCTTTGATATCTTTGAGCCGTTTGATGTTTCCGGAAACTTCGCGCTTTAAATCCCCTTCCAAGTTTAAATCCTCTACAACTTTGCGGATAGAACTTTCTTCGTCGGCATTTAGCTCTTTTGGCTTCTTTTCCGGCGAAACCTTGGCTTTGGCTAAAATTTTCTCTGCCATTGGAAGCCCGATGCCGTAAAGGGTCGTGAGCCCCACTTTAAGCTTTTTTTCTTCCGGAATTGTGATACCAAATAATCTCATTTCGTGTAGCGTATAGCGTGCAACGTGTAGCGAAAGAGTATTTATACTTTACTTCTTTCTCGCGTTACACGTTACAGGTTATGCGTTTAGTATTATCCCTGTCTTTGCTTGTGTCTTGGGTCGTTAGGACAAATAACATACAAGTAACCCTTTCTTCGGATTACCTTGCATTTCGGACACAATTTTTTAACAGAGGCCTTAACTTTCATTTTTTTACTCTTATAATCTGCGGGTTATCCTGCCCTTTCCGCCATAAGGGTCGGTTTGAATCCTGACCTTGTCTCCGACAAGGACACGAATCCTGTGAATTCTAAGTTTTCCGGCGAGATACGCGAGCATGCTTTCTTCAGTCCCGTCTATTTTCACCCTAAAAAGGGTATTGGGGAGAGCTTCGCTCACGACCCCGGACACTTCTTCCGGTTTTTTGGAATTGTTTGACATTTATTAAGCTCACATCTCTATTCACACAGAATGAGAGAATGTTATCAGAAAACCACTGAAAGTCAAGGGTCGGGAGACCTTTTTCATTTCAGCAGAAGTTTTACATTTATAGATTCAGGGTCGGATGGAAAAGTGTTTCTCCAAAAAGGTTTTATTGCCACACTGTCTACATTTTCTATGGCAGGATAAGCGCTTATAATGGAAGAGACGCGGGCCTTTGACGACCCGACCAGGTCGGCTTTCAGAGCATTTTCATCCACCCATGCCACCACAAGCGGATTTCCCGACAGAGTAAATGACATAGAGCCGTCCGAACCCGACGGGACGCTTCTCATTCGGAAACTTAAGTTCTCAATGTCTTTTATATAGGTATTTACGGACTCAAGTTCACTGCCTGAACCGACTGTTACTTCTTTGCTCAAGTCGCTTTCCTTGAAAATGTATCCTGTAAACACCACCTTTTCTGACAATACCACGGAGTTACCCTCAACTTTCTCCGGCAATGTCTCAAAGCGCAAATTGGCCGCTTTCTCGTAAAAAACAAAACCTTCGGGTATTTGAGAACGCGCTTCTCTAAGGATGTCATCTTTAAGCCGATTCTGTAGAGAATTTTTAGTGGACTCTCTCACTTCCTCGGGTACTTTCTTCCTGATGCCTGAAAAACCGCCCGTCATTTCCGTCAAAGAGTTTGCGTAAAATCCTTTAAACCTTTCCGCATCGCTCTTGAAGCCCGGAATCGTAAAATTGACCTTCCCTATGTTGTACTCCTGTCCCGGAAAATCCGCGTAGACGGTAACCTCCAAACTTCCGGGGATGGTCTCGCCTCCTTTGCTCTCTCGGCCGGGAATGGTTACGGACTGGTCTAATCGGTACACAAGACCGTTCGGCGCCTCAAATCTCGTGTTTTTTATAAGACGCTGGGGAGAGGTTGAGTAGTTGTTGTAAACGACTATGTTTCCGGAAGCTTTTTCCTCTATCATTTCCTCCCCGCTCGCGTCCACTTTTTCCGAAAGCGTTTTTTCAAGCGGAATTATTTCGTATCCAAGCGCCGAAGAACTTATGCCTCTTTTTACGCTGAAAGTTTTGTCAATGCTTAAGCGGTCGGTTTTCGGCGCGATAGTTATTGTTGCTCCGGTAAACAAGGCGGAAAGCGCGAAAATCAGAAGAAGAACGCAGACGATACCGAGTATCCATATAAATATCTTTGGGAAACCTCTTCCTCTTTGTCTTTGTCTTCCGCTTCGCGACGTTCGCTCGCCTAAAATCGGCTCGTCTTCTTTGGGTAGAGGACGGCGCGCGCCTCTTTCAATGGAGATGTTTCTTATGGTCCGCTTTTCATGCGGAGGAACGACGTCGGTTACAATATTTCTGTTCATTGTTTAATTTTACTAAATAGTCGAATATTACGCAATCTAAAACTCACACTGATCTTCTTTGCCATAAACTGTTTAGAAAAACCGCCTCCATGGCTAAAAAGTGGTCGTTGTGATTTTCTTTGTCGGACTGTTCTTGGTTTTTTAAAAACAATTCGTCCACAATTTTCACGTTTAAAGGATTGTCGCTGAATATGAGCTCCTTCATGTCCATGTTTTTCAGGATAAAAGTAAAGACGGACACCGTGTCACGGTCAGTGGTTATAAAAACGTCCTTCGGAAGAAATATTTCTTTTGAAAATTTTTCAAAAATCGCCATAAGTTCCATTCTCCACGCTTCTGTCGCCACCTCCGCCGCTGTCTTGAGTTTTTCGGAAAAGTCCTTGCCCGAAGCGTATTCGTTAAGCAGTGATACTACAAGATGCGGAGGCACGTTATCCAGTTGGGCTGACGTTCTACGAAGCAGAGTTTCCCTTCCCTGAGAGAAACTGGCGGTTTTTGTAACCGTGCCTTTTTTGATAGCCATGACTTCCGTGTCCTCTCCACCGACATTTATGAAAACAAAATCATTTTTATCTCCGGCCACTTCGCGCAAAGACAAAAAAGATGCCATGAGAAAAGAGTGCAGTTCAATTTGCTCTATGTCAAGATTCTCTTCAATCACTTTTCGGATTTTTTCGGCAATGGTTCTTGAAGTCACGCTTATTATCAAGGTCATGAAAAATTCCAGCGCCTCCTTGCCGTACGGTTCCGGCGTTTCGTACCCGTTTAGTCGGGTATTTAAAACCTTTCTTTCCACCACTTCAATTTCTTTCTTGTGGTCATTTGCTCGTCCGTCGCTCCACAAGCTGTTTTCAAAGCTGACTTCTTCGGCGCGGATTTTTTGATTTAAAAATTCCGAGGTAACGGTAAAAGGGTTTTTTCTTTTTTCAAATACAACGCGGGCGTCGGAGGCGCACCAAGGAGATGACAGGACAACGAAAGCGGTTTTTGGCCTTTTTAAACGCAAAGCCGTTACCTTGAGCATGCCTCTTTCGGCCACGTCCCTCGTCACCTTATCCAAAGTGGCGACCATGGAGGAAAAAAACTTGGCCGGTTCCAATTGAGAATTTCCTATGATTTTCTCGCGCGCCACTTCAATAAAAACGGGTTCGCGGTTCTTGGAGAACTTTACGACAGAACCTCCCACACTACTGCTTGTAATGTCAAACAAAAAAACCGTTTCCTCTTTTTTCTCGGAAGAGAATAAGCTGTTGGCCATGGGAATATTATACAATATGCCCGTGGCCAAAGCCAAGTGATAAACTGTTTTGAAGAAGATTTATTTTAAAGAAGATTTATGACTTACGAATTATGAATCACAAAAGGCATTTGACACCTGTATAGAGTTATGCCATACTTTATTTAGAAAAGTTGCTTGACATGAAGTCCGGCAATCAACCAAAGGAATTATGAGAAATTGGAAATACGGCTTTGCTTTGATTGACGTGTTGATGTGTGTTGCTATCTTTGGACTTATTGTGACAACGGTCGTGGCTGTTAAAAACCATAGGAGGGTGCTACAGATGGATTTTATTTCCCCGCACCGCGGATACCCGGCGAGCAGTGAGTTGTTACAAGTCGGTACTGTTTATCGGGTAAACGCCTCTATTGTAGAGGAACGCCCATCGAAAACAAATTTCCTTGCGGTTCTGCAGGAAATCAAAGTCATGGCATCGGATTTGTACCTCCACGTCGGTACGAACCGGCTCGTGGAACTTACAAAAGAGCTGTCCCGTGGAAGTTACTACCGGACAGGCAAAAACGCTGGCGGTAAAATCGTTTTTACCGAAGTCGCGCCACCGGTGGCGAAGTAGGGTGAAGCGTATAACGTGTAGCGTGTAAACGCCTAATACTGGTCAGTATTAGGCGTTTTTTCGTTTAACACTCTTGAATTACGAAATACGGCAGGCGCCCCCCACGAGGAAAGTCACAAAAAAGTGACTAAGACCGGGCAAGCGCCCTTGGAGCGCTTCGCCATGCCGTAGCCTTGGCGAAGGATGGGTCACTTTTTTGGGAGCTTTCCGAGTGGGGGGAGCATGTGTTTAGTAATTCACAGTTAATGCCACTGACTCTTTCCCCTCCGGTCCTACCCCAAAACGGCTTTTATTCTTCTGATTCCGGCGGATACGGCTTCCTCTTTTACGATTTTAAAGTTACCTAAAATGCCGGTTTCCGTAACATGCGGTCCGCCACAAAGTTCCATGCTGACAACTCCGGTTTTTTCATCGCCTATGCTGTAAACCTTTACCACGTCGGAATATTTATCGGTAAAAACACCGATTGCTTCTTTTTTTCTCGCTTCTTCAATGGACATTTCACAAAAAGTTACCGGCAAATTTTCTTTTATTTTTTGATTAACTATTTTCTCCACCTCTTCTTTTTGTTCAGCGGTCATTTTTTGAGGATAAGAAAAGTCAAACCGCAAACGTTCCGCGGTTATGTTACTGCCCTTCTGGCCTACTTCTTTGCCTAAAACTTGCCTCAAGGCGCAGTTTAAAAGATGTGTCGCGGTATGATACTTGAGCGACATCTCACTGGTATCGGCCAGTCCCCCCTTGAACTTTTTTTCAGCGCCTTTTCGGGAAATTTCCTGATGCTTTTGAAATTCTTTGAGAAAACCTTCCTTGTCAACCTTTTTACCTTCTTCCCCCGCGAGCTCCACCGTCATGTCTATGGGAAAACCGTATGTGGAAAAAAGAGTAAAGGCGTCAGTGCCGGAAATTACGGGGCTTTCCAGTTTTTTGAACTCTTTGAGTCCTGCTTCCAAAGTCTTCCGAAAACGCTCCTCTTCTTTTCTGAATTCGGTTTGTATGAATTCCTGTTTTCCCTGAAGGGTCGGATATGTTTCGCCGTAAGCGGTAACCATGGAAGGTACGAGCGCGGACAGCCCCTCCCGCGCTCCTAAAATGTCCAAATGTCGTACCATACGACGGATCAAGCGACGGACAAAATATCCATGTTCCGTATTGGAAGGCAACACTTCATCAAAAAGGAGAAAAACAGCCGCTCGAAAATGGTCTGCTATTATTCTAAATGACCTTGTAAATTCCGCGTCCGCATAGCGCTTACCCGACATTTCCTCTGTCTTTTTTATTACACTCTCAAATACGTCAAGCAGAAACACGTCTTGGCCGGATTTCGCGGCCGCTACGCGCTCTAACCCACCGCCGAAATCCACGTTCGGTTTTGCCAAAGTGTCAAATCCGCCCGTGTCGTTTTTTACGTACACCATGAAAACGCAATTGCCTATCTCTATAAATCGGCCACAATCGCAGTTTGGATGGCAGTGCTTACCATATCTACTGTCATGCTCGGTGCCAAAATCATAGAAAACTTCCGAGCTCGGACCGCCCGGCTCTCCGACGGGCATTTTATCCGGCACTCCCGAGCGACTCCACCAATTCTTCTTTGTATCATAGTAAAATATTCGGCCTTCTTTCATTCCGCCTCTTGCGCCTTCGTCCTCTGACCCGACATAAACATCCTTGGCCTCAATTCCCTTCTCGGAAAAAAGTCGTTTCCAGATAGAGACAGCTTCGTCGTCTTTGGGTATTTTGGTCTTCTCATCGCCGGCAAACACTGTCACATAAATCCTCCGCGGGTCAAGCCCTATTTCAGCAGTCAAAAATTCAAAAAACCAAGGTATCTGCTCCTCTTTGAAATAGTCGCCTAAAGACCAGTTGCCGAGCATTTCAAAAAAAGTCGTATGCCTGTTGTCGCCTATTTCGTCTATATCCTCCGCCCGAAAACATTTCTGCGAATTGACGAGCCGATTGCCCTGCGGGTGTTTTTCACCTAAAAGATACGGAATAAGTGGCTGCATTCCGGAACTTGTAAAAAGAGTTGTCGGGTCGTTTTCAGGCACGAGAGAAGAAGACGGGATTTCCGAATGTCCTCTTTTTTTAAAAAAATCTATATATTTTTGTCTTACCTCGTTTAACGTCATAGTTTTAAATATCTTTACGCGTACTCTTTGTGTTCCGTATCCACGTTAAGGATTAAGGATTACCTCGTATAGGAATTACCTCGTATATTTATAGCATTTTTACTGCCATAAAAAAAGCCGCGAGACGAAGGACAAGTCCTTTGTCTCGTGGCTCTCACTTTTAAATTGCGATTTTTCAAACTCCCGCGGTTCGCGCCATTATTTCCAAAACATAACCGCCGACTATCAATGTGATACCGATAACAACATACATTCTCTCTCTTTTCATGTATCGTACAACATTCGCGTCAATACTTTTCTCTTTCATTATGTGCATGTGCACTGAAAAAACAACAAGGGCGATCATGACGTCGCCCACGACTTTCATTGTGGAGGCAATTAAGAAAAGGTCGGGCATCGTTTTATTTTATCATATACTCCGGTTTCGCGGTACATCTTCGCGTCTTTCAATAGATCCGATTTCAAAAGAGTTGGCGGTCATCTGTCCAAAAGTTTTCTTTGATTTCTATTTATCCACCAGTCGTCTTTTTTGTCTGAAAACCACCAATCGTCGGAATCGGTTTTGAGTATTTCTTTTACTACCTTTTTTCCGCTTTCGGTTTTCAGACGCTTGACCGCCGATTTTATCCACTCTTTTGCTCTGACATTTCCGATATCAACTTGTTCCTTGAGAGTGGTAATCCACTCCAAATTGTCAGCGTCTTTGGCAATGAGGGCTTCTTTGGTTTGGCGTTCTTCATACTCTCCTATCGTGTCCAAAACATCCTTGCCGAAAGGAATGTTGGCGGCCAAATCTTGTACCGCCTGTCCCTCGTCTTTGGTCACGTACTTTTGATGAACATAGTTTAAATCAGAAACTCGCGCTTCCGGCAGGTCATGCAAAAGACACATTTTTAAAACCTTAAGAACATCCGCGTCTTTTTCCATAGAAGCAAGGGCGTACCCGATATATATCACGCGACAAGTATGCTCCGCCACGCTCTGCTCTCCGGTACCCAAAAAATGAAAACCGCTTCGCGGGGTTTTTGCCAACGTCCCGACTTCAAAAAAGAAATCAGCAATGTGTTTTTCGGGAGAAGCCATACATTTTTATAAATTTTACGTTTAAAAAGATGCTACTCCTTCCTCTGCTAAAATTCGCCTTTTCATTTTGTTCCCCCTGTTATATCCTCCGGCATTGCCGTTTGAACATATTACCCTGTGACAAGGTATTTTCTTGTCGTGGTTTCTGTTTAAAATGTTGCCAACGGCTCGAAATGCCATCGGACTGCCTGCCCTTATTGCGACTTCTTTGTAAGAGCAAGTTTTTCCTTTGGGTATTTCTTTTACCGTAGCCAAAACTTTTTCACGGAAACTTTGTTTTGTGTTCTCTTTTCTCATGTCGCTTAGCTTGAGTGACAAAGTTCCCGGCTCTCTTTTACGATTTCGTCAATTCTGTCTTTTTTAATTCCCAACTGTCCGAGTTCTCCGCTTTTCTCGACGAGAGAACTGCAAAGAACCATACCAGAGTTTAAAAGAGCTGTCTTTTCGTGTTCAGTAATGGAAGTCAAAGCGGTAATGGGATGAAGTTTCGCCTCTTCTATCATTTCCCGCAAATTTCCTCTCTGCGGATAGCTCCAGCCGATAAGAGTAAGTCCGGAACACTCACCGTATTGTATGGCTTGCGAAGTAAATTTAGTGTTGGTGACAAGCCAACCGTCGGTCGGTTTAAAGCTGTCCGTCTCCGACGCTTCGCCTAAATCAGTAAAACGGGCTTTTACGTAAAGAGCCACTTTGAGGTCGGTTTTAAATCTGTGCTCCTTGTGAAATTTCGCCTCGGCCATTATTATTTTGTCTCCTTTTTTTGCGACCAAGTCCACCTCGTGTTCCACGCATTTGCCCTTTAAAATAACTCCGGTTTTTACGTCCCGAAAACCGCTTCTTTTAAAAAGCTCGGCTAAAAATTTCTCAAAAGGAAAACCGGAAGGGCCGAGAGCGGCGACGGCGCGTTTCAACGAATATCTGGAGGCCATCGGTTTTTGCGTTTTTTCCAAAATAGCAAAAGCATGTCTGTAAATGTCCTCGGTCGCCATGCCATTTACCAGTTCGTTCTCTATGTGCCTTACGATTGTATCAGTAGTTTGAGAGTCCGCTCCGGCGCGCGAAAGCGATGAAAAAAGTTTCTCCCTGTCAAACTGCTCTTCGGTGCCGTCCGCTTTTATAACATTTAAAATTACGCCTGACATCTCTGTAGTATATCACCAAAGTTGAACTGAAAGAAAAAAATGCTGAATGTTTTCTCAAGTGTCAAATACGTGGTCTTCAGCGCCTGATTTTAAGGCATGTCAATAATGCCTCCACCCATAAGTTCAAGTTTTCGGCCCGAGTAAATGACCGCCGATTGGCCGACTGTCGGATACCGCCCGTTTTCTTCAAGTTTAAGTCGGAGAGTTTTTTGTTTTCTGTTGAACGCCGTTATGACGCAGTCCGAAAGCTCTTCTCTATAGCGAAATCTTGTCTTGAAAGTTTCTCCCTCTTGAGGTAGTTTTTCCGAAAGCCAATTTACTGAAGAAAGAAAAACTTCTTGTCTGTCCGCGTTTGAGATTTCACCTTTATGCGCGTTTGTCCGTGATGAAACGGTTATGGTATTTTTCTTCATGTTCTTTGACACGACGTACATTCGAGAGCTGTCTTCCGTTCGTTTTGCCTGCGCTTTACCGGTGTTTATTTTAAACCCATGCCTTTGTCCCAAAGTGAAAAAAATAGCTCCGTCGTGGATTCCTATCTCTTCGCCTTTTTCGTTTAAAACCTTTCCGGACTTTGCTTTCGCGTACCGGCCGAGAAACTCTTTCATGTCCACTTTACCTATAAAGCAAAGTCCCTGACTATCTTTTTTTTGGGCTGTAGGCAAGCCGAATTTCCTTGCGAGTTTTCTCACCTCGGTTTTCTCCATATTACCCACCGGAAACATGATATGTGGCAATTGTTCTTTTTTAATTTGCCATAGGAAGTAGCTCTGGTCCTTCTGAGAGTCGGAACTCTCATGTAACGTGTAACTTGTAACATGTAACATCTGATTCGCTAAATTTCCTGTTTTCTTCTGTTCCATGTTGCGTGTTCCGTGTTCCATGATTCGCGCATAATGGCCAGTGGCAACGAAATCGGCGCCGTTTTGAATAGCCCATTCATAAAACACGCCGAACTTTACATAAGCGTTGCACATAACATCGGGATTCGGCGTTCTGCCCTTGCCATACTCGTCAACCATATAGTCCACCACGCTTTTTTTGTAAATCTTCTCGGCATTAAATTCCAAAAACGGGATTTCAATATGAGCGCAAACTCGCATCGCGTCTCGGCGATCTTCCGTCGTCGTGCATTTCATCCAGTCAGGTTGCCAGACCTTTATAAAAACGCCGATAACGTCGTATCCGGCCTCCTTTAAAAGCGCCGCTGAAACAGACGAATCCACTCCACCGGAGAGTCCGACGAAAACTTTTTTCTTTCTCATACTTGACATAATAACCTATACGTGCTATTTTTGCAAAAGTTCTTTGCTCTGAAAGAGAAAAAACCAACGTACCCAGAAAGGAATCAAAATGAAAATCAACGGAAAGTGTGATTCGGGAACGACCTTCACAGTTGAAGTTGCGAAAGAAGTTGAAAGAGAGATTACCGAAAGCGAAAACCACTCGCCCAACGGTTTGGCGGTTGAAGCGGAGATGAGAGAACTCGTCTCCATTCTTATCTCGCTTCTTGAGGTCGCCTTTAGGCGACCGGAACCGGAGTGAAGAGAGTTCCTAAACATCATGTCGGGGAGCATTAATGAGCTGGCAGATAAGTTCCAGATCGAAATTGCCCGCATGATGAAAGAGCAGAAGTGGCGGGTGGCGCAAAATTGAAGCCCGCAAACTTTTGAATGCGACAGGAATTAAATCCCTGTCGCATTTTTCTTTGGAAGAAAAGTTTCAATATCCGGTGTCTCGCCTTTCGGCACTTTCGGTTTTTTTTACTTTTTGTCTGATTTTATGTAATATTTCCGTCAGAACCTGAACATTGAGCAAAAAGGAACAAAGTGAAAAAGAAAGTGTTACTTGTCGGCGGTGGCGGTCGTGAACATTCGATTGCGCGGAAACTCTGTCAGTCACCGGAACTGGGTCAACTCTATGTAGCCCCCGGAAACGTGGGGACAGCACAAGTCGCGGAAAACGTTCCGATTGCGGCCATGGACATTGGCGGCCTTTTGGCCTTCGCTCTCAAGAAGGAAGTTGAATTAACCGTTGTGGGGCAGGACGACCCACTGGCCTTCGGCATCGTTGACGAGTTCCAAGCGAATGGCCTGAAGATTTTTGGGCCGACCAAAGCGGCGGCGCAGATTGAGGCATCAAAGGCCTTCTCTAAAAGGATGATGAGAAGGTGCGGAGTGCCGACATCGCCGTTCTATGTTTACACCCATTACGATCGGGCGTTTGATAAAATTTGCGGACACTTCTATCATCATGAAGAAACTCCTATTGTCGTAAAGGCCTCGGGACTCGCTCGAGGAAAGGGAGCGTACGTGTGCCACGATTTCAATACCGCCGAGCGGGCGCTTGACGAGATAATGATAGAGCGTCGTTATGGAAACGCCGGCGATGAAGTCATTATTGAAGATTTCGTCAGGGGCCCAGAAGTGTCTGTCCATGCGTTCTGCGATGGCAAGTCGTTCAAGTTGTTCCCGTCAGCCCAAGACCATAAGCAGGTTTCTGACGGCGACATTGGACTAAACACCGGAGGAATGGGTGCCATTGCACCGGTGCCGTGGTTTGACAGCTACAGCGAAGTGAGCGCGCAAATCGTCGGTCCGATTCTTGAAGGACTTCGGAAAGACGACTCGCCGCTTGTCGGCATTCTATATCCCGGACTCAAAATACCGGAGACAGGAACGAAGGTCTTGGAGTTCAACGCTCGGTTTGGCGACCCCGAGACGCAGGTCTATATGCGTCTTTTGAATACAGACCTGCTTGGCATTTTGGAGGCCTGCGTGGAGGGACGGCTCAACGAAATCAATATTGAGTGGAATCCGGGCTTCGCCGCCTGCATCGTGATGGCTTCGGGTGGCTACCCGTCACCTGATTACAAGAGTGGGTTTCCGGTAACCGGCATAGACGAAGCCGAAAAGCTACCCGGAGTCGTCGTGTTCCACGCGGGGACAAAACAGGTTGGCGGTCATCTTGTCACATCCGGCGGACGCGTCCTTGCTGTTACGGGTATCGGCGAGACGCTTCAAGGAGCGATTGACCTCGCCTACGAAGGTGTCAAACGTATCCACTTTAAAGGAGCCCATTACAGGAAGGATATTGGGTCGAAATCTCTCGGTCTGTGAAGATGTGCTCATTTCTAAAAATCAAGGCCTGCGTTCCAAAAAACGCAGGCCGATTTATTTGCATTTTTCCGTGAAGGTAGTAACCTTGACTCTGGAAACCCGTGTGGGTTATCTTCGCCTGAAATATGGCGATTTCGCACATTGCACAATTCAATAACCGATATGAATGACTCAATAAGCGTCTCGGAACGACTCATCGTTGCCGCGGACTTCTCACCGGTGCCAGGAGGTCGCGTGGGTGTCAGATCCGAAGTAGTCCAACTTGCCAACGAACTTGGCGAGCTTGGGGTAGTTATTAAGGTCAACTCCGTGCTTCGCGCGTGGGGGTATGAACTCATTGACGAATTGCGCGACCGCGGTGTTCGCGTCTGCGCAGACCTTAAGCTCGTGGACATACCGCAGACACTGAAGCTTGACGGAGAGTTTCTCCGCGAATCGCGTCCTGACTTCGTTACTATGATGTGTAACGCCGAGATTGACGGTATGTTCGCGCTCAAAGACGCAGTGCATCCCGATACAAAAATCCTGGGTGTTACCGTCCTTACGTCCTTGAAAGAGGACCTCTGCCGACAGGTGTACAAAACCCCGGTCAAATCAGGAGTGCTCGGATTCGCGCGTAATGCGAAATCTGCGGGATTATGGGGACTCGTATGCGCGCCGATGGAAGCGGAGTTTTTAAGCACGCGGCGTGAACTTCAGGGACTCAATCTCTGCACGCCAAATATCCGCTACGACTGGGCGGAGGATAAGAAAGACGACCAGGACAAACTTCGTGCCGCGAGTGCAGGATTCGCCGTCACCCACGGTGTAACCTGCGTGATTGTCGGCAGGCCGATTCTCAACGCCAAACTAACGGAAGACAGAAGCAAGCCGCAAAGTCACCGACAGGCGGCAGAATGGATTCTCCAAGACATTGAGGATTCGCTTGCAAAGAAGGCGGAAATCGACCAACTGAATAAGTTCACATCAACATGGGAATCTCTAAAAAAGGAAATACCATGAAGCGGTTCAACAAGTTCAAAGGAATCGACTGAAAGGAAAGGTAGCGAAATGAAAAATATTACACCACGAGAAAACACATACCTCAAATCACTCGCGAAACAATGCAACGCCCTCTACATTTGCCCTAAAAACGCGGAAGGCAAACGGACAGGAACCCTCGTTCCGTACGCCGGAAAAGACGCTAAGGGAAGAAACTTAGTCGGCGACTGCTACTTCAACTTCAGACGGATTGAAGAAAACGTGGGAGCGGTGATTGACTTTGCTAAAGCCATAAGAGACGCGCTTGTAGAGAACGGTTTGATGGACAGTTTTGACACTGTCTGTGGCATACCGCAGGGTGGAAGGACCCTTGCTCAAGAAGTCGCTTGGCTCACCAACCGCCGGTTCGTGTACGCGGACAAGAAAGCGAAGCCCGCGGAGGCGAGCAAAAAACAGGAGTACGACTGGGACTTGTCCCAGTTTAGCTTCAAAGCCGGTGAACGTCTACTTGTCGTGGATGATCTTCTAAACAACCTCCAAAACACCGACAACACACTGGAGCAAATAGCTAAAACAGGGGCGCAAGTTGTTCTTTTGGGAACGGCTCTCAACCGTTCTCCGTTTGCCGACAAATCATACACACCGAAAAGTGGGCCGTATGAGGGACAGGTTCTCCCGATCGTGGCGGCTATCCGCGAGCCATATCCGGAATACGAACAGGACGACCCGGAGGTTGCGTCGGACATCGCCTGCGGAAACATTGAATGGGAGGTAAAGAAAAACTGGGGACGGCTGATGGCGGTAATGAATATCGGTCGTCCTCTTGAAAGAGGCGTAATCAAATTGGAGTGGCTCCTTCATGAGGATAACCGGCTAACCGCTTACAAATGAAGCAGGTTAGAAAGGTAGCAAACAACGCGGTGACAGCGCGTTGTTTTTTTATTCATCGTAACTATCCACTAATCAAATTCGTAGCCAATATTCGTCCCGCCTTGCCTGCTCTTTGTTTGGAAATTGATTCATTAAAAATTGATTGAAAACTTGTCCAGTAGCAAGAAATTAATATTTCTTTGGTACTGGGATTGCAAAATTAAAAATTGAAAATTCTCTCATCCTTGACTTTTATCTGACCAGCTGTACCATGTCTCTGGAGAGGTTGCCAATGAAAAAAACAAATATGAAACGGCTGAAAGTTCTTCTTACAGATCGGGACAGGAAAAGTATTCCTGTCCCGACCGAATATAGGACGGCGGACACTGAAAATTACAGCCCGCAGATGAAGGAAACGGTCGTGGACGAGGTCTGCATGGCCGTCAGAACTTTGGAGGAGGCAGGCATCTACTGGAGAGCGTGCGTGGACAGCCATGCGTTCACTTCAGGTGAAAAATCACTTCTGACACTGCTTGCCGACGCGGGGGTTCACTCCTACCGTTTTTCCGAAGGGTTCCAAGGGGTTTGCGAAACAAGCACGGCTCCGAAAGGTGTGGCGACCAGAGAAAATCAAAAGGCGCTGCTTCGGCGCAGAGTTTGGGTCTCTGCCATGACATTTTCCATGATTCTGGAGAACCGAGCGGAAGAAGACCATCCTATGTTCGTCCCCCGTTTCGTGGCAGTGAGTAGAAACGCCTGATTTTTACCACATGCCAAAGCCAAACGTTCCGAATTTTCGGAACGTTTTTAATTTTTATCCAAATACTTTCTGTTTTCCTTATGCTGGTCAAAGTTGGAGGCATAGTACATTCTTCCGGCCCTGTCCGAAAGATAATACAGAAACGATGACTCAATCGGCGTTATGGATGCTTTTATTGAGGCGAGACCGGGGTTTGTTATCGGGCCTTTCGGCAGTCCGGAATATCTGTAGGTATTATATGGTGAGTCAAATTTCAAATCCTCCAAAGTTACCTCGTAAGTATTCCTGTTTAAAATGTAAGGAAAAATGGCGTCAATCTGCAGTGGCATGCCGATGTCCAACCTTTTCCATAAAATTCCGGCTATTGTTCTGCGCGACTCTTCGGTCCTCGCCTCTTTTTCCAAAAGCGAAGCCATGGTTACGACTTCCTGTAGTGTTTTTCCGAAATTTTCAATGTCCGGCAAAAGAGGCCCGACTCTTTTTTGAAAATTTCCCTCCAAAACGCCTATAACAAAGTCGGGGCTCGCGTTTACGGGCAACTTGTAGGTATCGGGGAAAAGATATCCCTCCTTGGGTTGGGCTTTTTTTATAAATTCCACTGAGTCAAAGTCCCGAAGATGCTTTTGCAAGAGAGCGGCCAGCTCAAAAGTATTCGTGCCTTCAGGAATGGTTATCTGCACTTGTTCCACGCCGTAATCTCCCGAGTATATTCTGGAGGCCACCTCTAAAAGTGATTGGGGAGAAGCAAAATAATAGTCCCCCGCCGCCGCTTTTTTCTCGCCACCTTTTATTATTATGAAATTTCTAAACCAAGTAGGAGAGATTATGACGCGCTCGTCGCGCAGAATTTCGGAAATGTCCTTAAGTGTCGCTCCGCTTTTTATGCGTATAATCTTGCCTTCAGCGAAATCAGGTGGCGGTTGCAAAAAAAAGCCGTGAAAAACGGCCGGCAGAAACAAAAGCAACCCTAATGTTTTTATGAAGCGGTTTTTCATCTTTATATGGGAAGATTTGCCGGGGCTTCGGATTTCTTTGATGCTATTCGAGTAAACGTCGGCGTGGCCGCCACTCCACCCGGAAGATGGTATATGGTAGCAAGCTCTTCAGTGGTCAAGATAAAAGGTTTGCCGGGTTTTGGCAAATAGTTTTTAAAAGGAGGGTAGAAAAAGGAACGTCTCTTGTACGCTTCCAGCATAAGTTTTTCTCTTCTTGTTCGGCGTTTTCTTTTATAGTCCTCCCAAGGATAATCAAAGTCGGTAAACGAACCCAATTTAAAACCGTTCAAGTTCGGCGAACTGTATTGCCTGAAAGTGGCTATAAGACCGTTTATGCTTATCGGCCTAAACGCTTCGTTTTTTGCAAAATATCCACCGCGGATGATGGTCTCAAAAGGATATTTATCAATGCTTCTTTCTATGGCTTTTATCGCGTCGGTTTGCCCGGGTGTCAAATTCGGAAACTTGCCTATGGTTTGTCCTTCGGCATTTTTTATTTCCTCCACTCCCGATTGCTGAATGTTTTTAATCTCCGTTAAGGCGCCTTCTTTCCAGTCGCCTTTAGACAAAATGCGACCATCTTTGAAACCCTCTTTTTTATGGGCCTGAATTATTATCTGTATCCAAGCATATTCACCCTTCCGAAGTGAGCCCAAATATTCAAGAACAGCAGTCATGGGTTCTATTTTATGTTCTTCTTTTGGGTCTTTATCAAGCCCGTAGTCAACATATGTTTTAATAGGATACGGGTCGGGCTTTTCCAGCATAAAATAGGTCAGCCACATGGACCAAATGTTAAGGTCGTGGTGAATCATGGTCGTGTAGTCAGGAACCTCGTATATTTCAATGTTCGGATATTGAGCGTACAGCTGGGCTTCAATAAAGTCCTTCCATTTTACCGGTGTCCATATAAAAAATTTGACTTGGCCCTCGAGGGATGCCAATTCAAAAGAGTACCAAGGCCTGACTTTTCCTCCCCAGTACGTTTCAAGTTCCGTAGCCGCTCCGGTCTGCCATAGTTGAGCGAAAAATATTTCCATGCCACGGGGCGATTTCAGAATTTCTTTCGGCAATTTTATCTCCAAAACCGAAAAACCCTGCTTCAGAATATAGTCGGACCTTATGTAGACCATCCACAACTGCCAGAAAAGAACAAGGAGAAGAAGAGGCAACCAGATGGGCGCCAAGAGATACAGTACCTCCAAGATATCGGCGTAAAGCTCTAATCTGAACGTTGCGTAAAATTGCCCGAGCAGTTCCTTAAACATGCCTATATGATATGCCAACAAGAGCAAACCTTCAACCAACAACTTTATCTTTCAAAGAAAAGAGTTATTTTTTAACAGAGTAAGTACCGTCTGAATTTTTCTTGAAATGAGAGGGGTTTTGCAGATTTACAATGATGGTGTTTTCTTTAACGTAGCGTTCCTTTAACACTTTCTCCACGATTTTGTCCTTTGTCAAAGGGCCGTTTTTCTGAAGTATTGATTTGATAACGTCTTTGACTACGCCACTCGCGTAACCCCATTCTGTAAGAGCGTAAAGTCCTCGTCCCACCAAGACAAACCTCGGGTCTTTGATGAGTTCGTTGTGAGTCGTGGCCACATGGGCTTTTCGTCCAAAAATTTTCTCAATGGCTTTCGCCACTTCTCGAAAATGTATGGGGGAACCGTGCTTTCTTATGACCAGAAAGGCGTAATCACGCATGCCCTTGGCTTTTACATTGGGAGAGGTGGACAGTCCCCATTCTCCGAGTTGATTCTTTCCAATGACCTTTGATATGTTCAGCCATCTTTTCACCACTTCAGGATCTTTATGATGGACGGCAACTTCTTCCACGTGTCCCAGAAACGTAGCGATAATATCCAATTCCGAAACAAGGTCTTTGCTTGTAAGATTTTTGTAAAGTTTGCTCAATGCCTCATGAACCCTTTTGGACAATCCCTCGTCAATATGCCATCGGTGCTTGAAATTTTCGTCCTCTTTTTCTTTTACAAATTCATCGCCTAAAACCATAAGGAAATGAATATGGTTCTGAAGTCCCTTATCTTTTGGAGAAACGTGCTCCAGGAGGTCCTCCTCGGCGATAACGCCCCCAAGCTGGTCAATTAAAGCACGCAGTTCGTTAAACACAGGTCGCTCTTTTTGGAATACGTCTGACTTTTTGATGCTGGCCACCGCGTAGTTCTCTATCTGCCGAACACGCTCCCTTGTAATGCCGTATTTTTGGCCTATCTTTTCAAGGGTATGCCTGTCTGTTTCTTTGCCTAAACCGAACCTACCAGTCAAGACGTCGCGAGCCCGTTCGGGCAAGACGGAAAGAAATTTTTTTACGACCTGTTTTGGTTTTGTTTCAAGTTTATTCATATCTTTGAGATATTTTGATTAAATATGTGTTTATATTTCTATCATATATGGCCCAAAAGTCAAGTACATTGTCAATAAAGGGTGTTCAGAGGGGAAAGTATCTAACCCACAACGATATTCAGGAGCTTGCCGGGAACATAAACGACCTTTTTTATATTCTTGCCATTTATCCACTTTTTTAACGTCTCGTCTGAAAATGCCTTTTCTTTCACCTCTTCCTCTTTAGAATCGCGAGCCAAGTTTGCCGTTGACCTTATTTTTCCGTTGACTTGGAAAACTATCGTGACGGTCGGTTCCTTGGTTTTTTTCTCGTCAAATTCAGGCCACTTTTCAAGGTGTATTGATTTTTTTCGGCCGAGTTCATGCCAGAGTTCTTCTGTTATATGCGGAGCGAAGGGCGCGACGAGTTTAAGTAATGTCTCATAAACCTCCAAAGACACTTTATCTTGTTTTTCCAATTCGTTTACACAAATCATCATTTGGCTTATGGCTGTGTTGAACTTGAAGGCCTCTATATCTTCCCCGACTTTCTTAATAGTCCGATGCAGTAGAGTTTGCAATTTGGTATTTTCGGTTTGGATTTTGTCCGCGATTTTGGGTTTTAAATTTGAGACCTTTTCTTTGAGACGCCACACTCTTTCCAAAAACCTTCTCATGCCGGCAATTCCTCCCATACTCCAAGGGTAGGCACCGACTTCATTGTACGGACCGATAAAAGCAAGACACATTTTGACGCTATCGGCTCCGGCAAACTGCACGTTTCGGTCGGGGTCAACCACGTTGCCTTTGGATTTGCTCATTTTCCGCCCGTCCGGCCCGAGAACCAATCCCCTATTCATTCTTTTTTTATACGGCTCGTTTGCTGTTACAAGTCCTATGTCTCGGAGAGCTTTATAAAAAAATCGTGAGTATAGGAGATGCATTGTGGTATGTTCCGCTCCGCCCAAATATTGGTTTATCGGCATCCACTTCTTTTGTTTTTCCAACGCGCAAAATTCTTTTTCGTTTTCGGAATCAAAATATCGCAGAAAATACCAAGAGGAGTCCACGAAAGTGTCCATTGTGTCCACTTCCGGCTTCCAGCCCTCGCCAAAAATTTTCTCAGTTCTTTCCTTAAGCTCCTTTGAACGAGCAAGCGGTGAAACGCCTGTCGGCTTAAAATCAACGTCTTCAGGCAAAAGCCACGGTAGATGTTCATTTGGCACCGGGTGTGGCTTCCCCTCCGGGTCATAAACTATCGGTATAGGCGTTCCCCAGTATCTTTGTCGCGACAAAAGCCAGTCACGGAGTTTGTAATTCACTTTTCTTGTCGCAAATCCCTTTTTTACTAAAAAATCAATTATGTCCTCTCGCGCCTCGTCCCAACGTCTTCCTTTAAATTCCGTGGGCTCTTCCAAAATCCCGTCAGGTTCTCTGTAAAAAACTTCACACATTTTAATCTTACGAGCCAATGTCGGGTCGCTTGGAAAAAGCACGGGATGCAGAGGGATGCCGTATTTTTTTGCGAATTTGAAATCACGTTCATCGTGGGCACTACAGTTCACTATTCCGGTTCCATATTCGTAGACGGCGTAACTCGCGACCCAAATCGGCAAATCTCTGCCTGTGTTTAAATAATTATCCACATACCTACCGGTAAATACGCCTTCCATGTCTTCATCAACATTAAACTTTTTTGTCGCCTTTTTTTTCTTTATCTTCGTTACAAAATCCTTTACCGACTTTTCATGTTCCGTTCCTCTCACCAGCTCGTCCACGAGGGGATGCTCGGGTGCCATAATTGTGAATGTTTGGGCAGCTTGGGTTTGAGGTATTGAATCATAAACTTCAAATTCCATATCCATTCCTTTAACCTTATTTTTGATGTTTACTCCCTCGCTTCTGCCTATCCAGTTTTTCTGCGATTCTTTTATTTCTTCCGGCCATTCCAGAGAGTCAAGGTCTTTTAACAGGCGTTCGGCGTAGTCCGTTATTTTGAAAAACCACTGCTTTAGCTGTTTCTTCACCACTTCGCTCTCGCACCTATCGCATCTTCCGTCCGCTACCTGCTCGTTTGCGAGAACCGTATTGCACGAAGGACACCAATTTACCTCCGCCTTTTTACGATAAGCCAGTCCTTTTTTAAAAAGTTCCGTAAAAAGCCACTGTGTCCATTTGTAGTATTTAGGGTCGGAAGCCGCCAAGGTTCTTGACCAGTCAAAAGAGTTTCCCATGCTTTTTAGCTGGTTCGTCATGTAGTCAATGTTTCCGGAAGTCCATTCCTTTGGATTTAAATTGTGTTTAATGGCGGCATTTTCAGCGGGAAGACCAAAAGAGTCAAAACCGATGGGAAAAAGAACATTGTAACCTTCCATTCTTTTTTTGCGCGCGAAAATGTCGGGTACCGCAAAAGCGTACCAATGTCCAATATGCAGATTGCCCGATGGGTAAGGATATTCAACCAAAAGACAAAAGTTTTTCTTTCCTTTTTTCTGGTCGGAAATTTTATAAAGGCCGGCTTTTTCCCATTCCTTCTGCCACTTCTTCTCTATTTTTTTATGGTCATAGGTCCTCATGAGAATCAGCTCATTAGTGGGTTAATAATACAACAAGTCCGCGCTTTTTCAAGCAAAACGCAAAATGTCTCTCCATTTTATTCCTTAATTCAAGAAAGTAATTTAATAAGCGCATCCCCGATAGGTTTAAACTCTTTTTTTATCTCTTCTTCAGCAGTTTGTTCTGTCGGACGTTTACCCGTCGCCTCGGTGCGATAGAGAGAACGAATGGGAAAATATATATCAACCGGCTCGCGGACTTTGTCGGTTAAAATGACATCACGTCTTGAAAATTCCACTTTTATACCGTCTCCTGTAGGCAAAAGCAGAGCCCACGCATCCAAAAAATAGGCAGGGATTTCACCGCCGTTTTTTTGAGCAATGTTTGAGTAAAAATCAACCATGAGTTCCACTATCCGCTCTTGCGACAAACTTTTTTCATCTTGTCCGCTTAAGGCGTTTCTCCTTGCCCTGACACCGTCCAACTCTTTCCCGTCAACGAAAAATCCCGTATCACCGCCAAGAACCGCCAAAGTGGTTTTGCCTTTGTAAGCCAAAACCTTATCCCTCGCGTTTTCCACAAGGTTTCCTTCCTCCGGAACTTCAACTGTCGCTATTTTCAGCTCTTCTGGTGTTTTAAAAACAATGGGCCAGTTGTTAACCTTGGCGATTTTCTCAAATCTCGCCTTCTTGCTTTTATTGTTGCTTGCAAGCAAAATTTCAGAATATTTAAAATTCATAATAAATTGCTTTAACACCGCCGTGTCAATTCCGAATTCTATATTCCGACATTACTAAATTTTAAACTCAATCACATCTCCGTCTTTTACCACATACTCCTTGCCTTCCGTCCTCACCCACCCATTTTCACGAGCAGAAGCGTATGAGCCGGCTTCAAGAAGTTTTTCACATTCAATGACTTCCGCTCGCACAAATTTGTCTTTAAAGTCGGTGTGAATCGCCGTTCCGGCCAAAGGGGCTGTCCAGCCGTTTGGTATAGTCCAAGCGCGCGTCTCATCTTCGCCGGTAGTGAAATACGTGATTAGGTTCAGCATTTTGTACCCCTCTTTTATAAGGTCATCTAATCCCTTTTCAAAAACAGGGTCAATTTTTACATACGGCCCCGGTATTTTAGAGACAATTTCCTCTTCGTTCTCCCCCGCCTCCGAAAAGTTCAAAACATACAAAATCGGTTTTAATGTAAGTAAGTTTAATTGTTTTACGAGGAGCTTGTCTTCTTTTGACAGGTCTGCTTCGGTTGCAATCCTTCCCTCTTCCAAAATCGGCTTTATTTTTTCAAGAACGGCTTTCTCGGCTACGGCCTCTTTTACTTGACTCTTGACGTCCTTTTCAACTGACGCGAGCCGTTTTGTTACTGTTTCCAAATCGGCCAAAACAAGTTCCAAATTTATAACTGAAATATCATCTAAAGGGTTGACTTTGCCGGATACATGAATGATGTCTTTATCCTCAAAAGCGCGCACGACTTCGGCTATGGCATCCACTTCTCTGATATGGGTTAAAAACTTGTTGCCGAGACCTTGTCCTTCCGAGGCGCCTTTCACAAGTCCCGC
>JAUYKQ010000023.1 GCA_030699905.1 bacterium | reverse complement strand
TGGCTTAATGCTGGAAGTATTGGCCATAAATTTGAACCAAGCCGTAGCCGAATTTTGGGGAAATCAGCCAAAATGGATATTCGGCAACAGTCCCGTTTTATCCCACAAAGCCGTTTGTGGCGAAAGGGATGACTGCCCCTACACTAAACTGTTTTGGGAATAAACACAAGAAAAACCGCTCCGCACTTGGTTGTGCAGAGCGCGTAAGTCCTAACTTCTTCACTTTCCATCCGACCGAAAAATGTGTCGGCTCGGAACGGTTTTTTTGCGTTTTCGTCTTTGTCGCAAAACGGCGGCTGTTTTAGGGTTTTCAATTTCCAAAACAGTGTCTGCTTTGGGACGAAGTTTGATTTCCTCCATTTTCTTTTTGCGTGGCTTGTGGCAAAGACAGCCACATCGGCTACTTGCTTTCTTTACTTTCCAAACCCTTTTGTCTTTCTGCGGACAGTGCTCGCAGAAACCTTCTTGGCAGGCATCCGTGAGATAAAGCAGTGGTATAGTATTTCTCATTCTTCCCACATACTACAAGAATTCCCGCCGTGCGCAACTAAAAAATGCCCCGGCAGGACCGCTTCGCTTATCGGTCGTTACACGACCAGTACAGGTTTCCCGTTTTTTCGCAATAAGAATTGCTCAAAAACATGGGAGAACCTCTTAGATTCCTGCACGAAAGGCAAGCAGTTGCCTTTCTCGGGCGGACAATTCCGCTTCGCTACATTATCCGCCCGGCAGGAATCGAACCTGCGACCATCTCCTTAAAAGGGAGCTGCTCTACCAACTGAGCTACGGGCGGAAAACAACCTATAACCGGCGACTTACTACCTACGACTTATTACCGGCAACATACGTCTTACAGCGGTCAAAGACAAAAGAAAATATACCAGAAAAATCCGGAAATTCAAAATCAAAAGTAATTTCCGAATCTTATCTTGTCTGTGGACTTTGCGCCACTTTTCGTTAAAGAGGCAAATCAAATGCTAAATTGCCGGCGCCTGTTAAGATAAGAGATACAAGGATAGATAAAGCCAAAAGGCGAACGATTCTTTTTTCGCGCTCTTTCATATCTTCTCTGCCCATGAAAATGTTGCTTGCGGTAATAACGGCCAGAGTCAGAGCTGTCACTTGAGTAAAAAAGCCCACAAACAATAGAATCCCTCCGGCAACTTGCAAGGTGGCGATAAAACCTTGGAGGAGACGCCTTTCTTCGCTTTCTTCTCGGAAAAGTTGAAATCCTTCATAAATAAACCAAGCTCCTACAGTCAGACGGAGTATTGTCGGAGCAAAAAAACCATAAGTCAAAAGGTCTGGAAATGTATTTAACATGGTGGTATTTTATCATGATGAAAAGCAAAAAGAAAACAGAAGAGGAAAAAGTGGTCATTCTTTTGAATTTGCGCAGTG
This sequence comes from bacterium, assembly GCA_030699905.1. Lineage (NCBI taxonomy): Bacteria > bacterium. Next base: position 11,843 of record JAUYKQ010000023.1, on the reverse strand, counting down.
TTCAAAACACCGCTTCGGTTTTTAGAACCGCGGAAGGGGCTGGTATTTCCAAAGTTTATCTTGTCGGTACCACTCCGTCTCCGGAAGACAGGTTTGGAAACTCTCGCGGTGATTTCGCGAAAGTGGCGCTTGGAGCAGAGACGACTTTGTCTTGGGAATACCGTTCTGCGATTTTGCCCGTTTTGAAAAAATTAAGGGAGGAAAAATTTCAAATAGTGGCGGTGGAGCAAGACAAAGTGGCAATTAATTACAAAAAGTTCAGTCCGTCAGAAAAAACAGCTTTTATTTTCGGCGAAGAAACGAAAGGCATACCGCGTTCCATTTTAGAAAAAGCGGATTCGGTGGTGGAAATACCCATGCAGGGAAGCAAAGAGTCCCTGAACGTTTCCGTGGCGGCAGGCATAATTCTCTTTGGTTGTGTGTAGTCGAAGGTGAGTTTTTAATATTTAATACTGTCTAAAACAACTCCTTCGGGAGAGACAAGGTCAACTGTCTCTCTTCTGCTTTTCCAAAGAGGAGCTATTCTCTCTAAATACACGTACCATTCATTTTTATAAAAATCGTCCTTGCCGGAGTTTTCAGATACACACGCGTTGTAGTTGAAGTTTTGGGAAACATAAGAGGCGCACTCCGCGGACAATGTGGAAGGTGTTTTGTGATTGCATCTTGGAATACGGTCCAGATAATCCAAACACTGGTCTTTTAAAGTTACCGTGCGGAAATACGGCAGGGGTTTTTCGGAAGTCCGCGGACATTCGTAATAAAGTCCGGGGGTGAGGTTTTTTTCCGTGGCGAAGTAGCCACTGCAGGTGTTCGTCTTAAAAGAAAAACCGACGGGCGAACGACCGCTTATAACGTACGCTTTTTCTCCCGGATCAAGGAAAATATCGTCAGTGTCGCGCGGGCTTGAAATGTGAGGCAGTTTGGTCGCTTTTCCTATGGTCATACCTTTGCCGGTTTCTCTGCTTAAAAGCTGAAGTCCCGTAAGTTTTATTGGAGCTTTGTTGTCTCGGCCGGCTACCAGCGTAACGTATTCAAAATCGGGGCTGTCACCGTACGACTGGTTTACTCTTTGTATGGATATCGTATCGGGTTTTTCTTCTTCTTTTATCGCTCCGTTTTCCGTATCTCTATTTCCTCCTGTTGATATTTGAGAGCCACTTTTGTTTGAAAGGCCTGAAAGGGGGTCGTTTCCGTAGGTTCTTCCTGTTATCGGTTCTACAAAAGGGTCATGAGAAGAAGAACTGTTTAAACCGCCTCCGCCAAACCAAAGCAGGCCAAAAAGTAAAAAAAGACCGAAGAACCATTTTAAGTCGTCATTCATAAATTATTGAACATATAACACGAAACATTCTTTATGATATAAAGTATCTTGAATGCAACTCTGAAATGTTACATGTTACACGTTACAAGCTATATGTTACAGGCGATATCTCAATATCGCAACTGATGTTTGTCGCAAAAATGCGCGCTTCTTCCGCCGATTTTCATCCTTTGGATTTTTCCGCCACATCCTTTTTTAGAACATTTCTCTCCGGTTCGTCTGTACGCGCGATGCTCTGTCTGAAACTTTCCTTTTTCTCCGCTCGGCGTTCTGTAGTCGGACATTGAATCGCCCGACAGTTTTATTCCTTTTTTCAAAACTTTCCGCATACAGGAGAAAAGTTTTTTAAGTTTTTCTTCCGGTATTTTTGACGCTTGGCAAAGGGGATGTATGCCGGAGAGCCACAACATTTCGTCGGAATATATGTTTCCTATTCCCGCTATAATTTCCGGCATCATCAAGACCTGTTTTACGGGTAAATTCGGCCTTTTGTTGACTTGTAGTTTGAAATTCGCGACTTTAAAACTTTTTTCCAGAGGTTCGGGCCCTATGCCGGCCAAATCCGGAATTTTGTTTTCTTCGCTGGTTTTGTAATAGACAATCTTGGCAAATCTGCGCATATCGGACAGCGCCAGAGTTTTCCCGTTGGAAAGGTTTGCCGTGAATCTTATGAACCTGTTGAATCTGTCCCAAAGAGGACTCTTTTGGGACTCGTCCGGCACCCATACTTCCTTTTCCCATCCGACTTTGTCGTTAGCTTTTGGTCGTAGATTGTCGATTCTTTTGTATGTCCCGTACAACAGATGTCCTGTCATTTTCATATGCACCAGTATTGAAATGTCTCCCGACAAGTCAATCAAAACATTTTTGGCTCTCCGTCTGACCCGCAGTATTTTTTTGTTACTCACTGTATTTTTAAATGTCTCAAAATACACTATGTTTTTTATGTTGTTTTTTCCTTTGTGAAAAACGGAATTGTAGCTTGACCAGACGCGTTTAATTCGCAGATCTTTTAATCGTCTGTTTAAAACGCTCGCCGTGGTTGTTACCTCGGGCAGTTCGGGCATGGAAGAAGTTTAAGGTAAAAAGTGGAAAGCAAAAAGCAAAAAGGGGGAACGAAAAAAGTCGCGCATAGAACATTTAAAACATTTTCTTCAATTCCTCTCTCACCACTTCGGTATCGCTCCATGGTGTCCTTTCGCGGCGGGGACCCATAATATACGGGTCACTGCCTTTTCCGGTAATGAGAACCACTATTTCTTTTCCGTTCGTTTCGGTTTTGGAACATTCGTTATGCGCTAAAACAAGAGACCTTCTTATCGCTTGGCGGCGGTCTAAAATTATTTCCGGCTTTTTGTTTGTCATACCGCAGACCGTCTGCTCTATTATGGAACTCGGGTTTTCATCGTAAGGGTCCTGAACGGTCAGTATTATTTTCTCGCAGTGGATATCGGCAATACGTCCCATTTCGGGTCTTTTCCAACTGTCTCTTCCGCCTCCGGCGTTGCCGAAAACAGCAATTTTTGTGGCGTCGTTGAAAATTTCGTAAACCGCTTTGAGAGAGTCGGGAGTGTGGGCGTAGTCAACAAAAACTGAAAACTTCTGGACGTCTGAAACCTTTACTTCTTCCAGCCGTCCGGGAATGGTGTAAAAATCTTGCAACGCTTCTTTTATGGTTTCCAATTCCACACCCAGAGTCAACGCGAAAGTGGCTGCCGCCAAGCAGTTATAGATGTTAAACTTTCCAAGCATTTTCGTTTCTATGGTTTTGCCTCGGAAAGTCAGTGTTGTACCGTCTCTTCTTAAGCTGAACGGCTCCGCGTTTTTTAGAGAATATGAATGGACTGACACATCTTTTATGTCGGCAAATTTTTTTGACTGCTTATCGTCCGCGTTTACTATGATAGTTTTATTTATTTTTTTAGAAAGCTCAAGACGTTTGGCGATTTTGAGTTTTGCTTTCAGGTATTTTCCAAAAGAGCCGTGCGACTCTATGTGTTCGTGGGCGAGGTTTGTAAATATGAGAGAGTCCATGTCAATAAACTGATGGCGGAACTGTTCCGCTCCCTCCGAAGTCATTTCTATTATGGCCCAGTCGCATCCGGCAGAAACAGCTTTACGCAGGAACTTCTGGATGAAAAAACGGCCGGGCATGGTCATACGCAGAAAATTCACTTCTTCTTTTCTGTTGATTTTGAAATGGACCGTTCCTGTAATAGCTGTTTTATAGCCCGCTTTTTCCAGTATGGCGCTTGTCAGTTCGGCGGTGGAGCTTTTGCCGTTCGTGCCTGTGATGCCCACGACTTTTATCTGGCGGGAAGGAAAACGATAAAGCAAAGCTCCCAAAACAGCCAAAAAGAAATGGTAAGCGGAAAGCAGTGATTTTGGTATGTGCTTTTTAATGCCGTTCATTTTCCTAATGTTTTAAGAGCGGATTTTATGCGTTCTCTGGCCGTGCCGCTTTTGATTTCTTTCAGAGCGTCTCGGGCTTCCTTGTGTCCGTACCCGATAGATTTCAAAGCTTCTAACGCTTCTATTTCATCTTTTAGGGTGGCGGAGGAATTTTCTCCGCTTTTCACCTTGTCTTTAAGTTCCCAAACCATCTTCTCAGCCATTTTTTTGCCGATACCAGATATTTTTACAAGGTGAGACGGGTCGTTTGATGAGACAGCCGTTTTAATGGATAGAACACTGGCCATGTTTAATATCCCCAAAGCCGTTTTTGGGCCTATGCCCGATACGGTCAAAAGCAGTTCAAAAAAATCCAAATCGCTTTTCTCCGGGAAGCCGTAAAGAATATGGGCATCTTCGCGTACCGCAAGATAAGTCCAAAACCGCGCCACCTTGTTTTCTGATAGGGAAGAGAGAGTTTCCTCGGTAACGAAAATTTTGTAGCCGAGACCATTTGCGGTTTCTACGATGGCCGATTTCTCGTCCTTGTATATTACGGAGCCGGAAATGTAGCTTATCATGCTTATAATGTAACATGAAAACGGAACATCTAATATTTGCTTTTTTTAAAATCTCTGTTAGTATTGGCCACTATAAGCCGTACTGGTAATGAGATTATCCGAACACGTCCGGCACAGGCGAGTAAACGCTCGCCGTTAAAATTATGGCAATAACAAAAAACGCAAAAAAGGCCCATCGAGCATCCCTTAGAAAAAAGGTTTTTAACGATGCGCGGAAAAAGAAAATGAAGGAAACGATAAAGAAATTCAAGAAACTTGTCGCGGAAAATAAAACTGAAGAAGCGGCAAAGTTTTTAAGCGTAGTTTACAAAATGGTAGATAAGACGGCAAAGGGCAACACTATCAAAAAAAGAAATGCCGACAGGAAAAAATCTCGGCTTTCGGCCATGGTGGGGAAAAGGCCGTAGATTATCGTGAATCAAACAAAAACCGCCCCGTCGCGTACGCGACGGGGCGGTTTTGTTTGGTGTAAACTTGCGTGGAAAAGGAATCACAGTTTGCTCCCACCAAGAATTGAACTTGGATTTCGAGCTCCGGAGGCCCGTGTTCTATCCGTTAAACTATGGGAGCGAGCGAATAGTCCGTTTGTTGTTAGAATTTGAATTACGAAACTTCGGGGGCAAAGCGCTACGCTTCGCTACGCACTTTGCCCCCGGGAGGACCGCGAGTACGCTTATCGACCTCTACGAGGTCAGTACCCCGATTGGATTTTCTTTTCGCTTAGGAAAGCTCAAGAAAATGCTCAATCGGGCTTCGATTCCTCCACGGAGTGCTCCCAGCACTCCTCGGGGGCAAAATTTCACTTCGTTCAATTTTGCCCCCGGGAGGAATCGAACCTCCATTACGAGATCCGCAATCTCGCGTTCTATCCATTAAACTACGGGGACTCCTGACCTGCTACATGATACACGTTACACGTTGCGAGCTTTTTAGTCAAAACCCAAGCATATCCATAATGGTGTGCGAAAGAGGTTCCTTGTGCTCTTCTTCGTATAGATATTGCAAAAGATAGTCACAAACGTTTTCTGAAGTCACGCTTTCTATCGGAACAATTATGAAGGGCGACAGTATGTGTTTTGATTTTGCAATTATTTTCGCCTCTGTACCCTCGTCATTCACCCAAAAGGACTCAATAGAAGAGTAGGGGTAAAAATTTTTGGCAACAGAAATTCCTTTCGGACTTAAGGTTACGTGTATGCGACGAGGTTTGCGATGTCCGACAATAATTAAAGCAAAAGAGCCAAGAAGGACGACTAAGGCGAACAAAGTATTCCCTAACATTACGGATGTTATGGCGATGGCTATGCTTATGATACCGGTAGCCCAAAACCAGTCCGACTTTTTCTCTTTTCGGGTATATTCAAAAACATCCCACTCCAGAGTTTCTTTCATGGGTATATTTTACCAGAGAAAAATAAATATACTAACCAATGAACTGTCCTTTGATGTTAAAACAATTTCTCTCCGGAAATTAAAAATACGGATATAAAAATTATAGTGCAAAGAGAGGCGGATATGAGACACCAGCTACACCATTGTTTTAGGACGAATGCTTGAATTGCCGTTAAATATATGGAAAAAGCGAAAGCCACTACAGTGAGAACCAAAACCGCCATTGAAAGTCCTTCCGGCATTATTGACGGATAGACCGTAAGTAGTGAATAAGTGGAGAGAATCAAGAAGTAGTACGCCATTCCCCAAACTTCCACGGAGATTTTCAATAGGGTAGAATAGTCGCTTTTCACGACCGTGTTGCAGTCAAAATCAAGGGGGCAGGTGAAAACCGGACGCTTCCGTTTCTCGTTGTATATGTGTATGGCAAGGAAAAAACCGCAGAGAGCGGCGATAATCACTATGATTTGCAACAGTTGTTCCATGGGTTTAGTGTAGCAGTAGAAAGGAGGTTTTGAAAGGGGGGATGTGTTATTTCCCCTTAGCAACCAGCCGTTAACCTTCTGAACTGTGAATTACGAAATACCCCCCCCACTCGGAAAGCTCCCCAAAAAGTGACCGCTCAAAGGGCGCTTGCCCGGTCTTAGTCACTTTTTTGTGACTTTCCTCGCGGGGGGGCGCCCGTCGTATTTCGTAATTAAAGATTCTGAAGTTTCCGGACAATGTAAAAAACGCCCCGAAAGGCGTTTTGTTGGAGGGAGTAGAGGTTTCAAACGTAGAATATGCCTATTTTTGTTTCTTCCGACTCTTGTACTGATAAAGAGGGGGAAAATTGGTGACGTACTCTATTTTCGGCTTCTTTTATGGCGGTCTCCACGTCAGCGCAACTTACTTCTTCTTTCTTGGACAGAATTTCATCAACGATTTTTGCCACGCGTGAACCGTAGTTTTGTCCTACTCGGTCAATAAGGTCAACTCGTCTCATATTTTTCCTTTCCAACTGCAGTGATGGTCGGAAGTGGAGTGGCAAGCGTCACTACACTGCTTCCGATTTTCTGATCAGATTTTATATCTAAAATGTAAAATTGCAATAGCTTACAATAAAACCTGTCTCGTTATCAATGTTAAGAACGGTGGGTTTAAGAATGTTGGTTATGCGTAGACGTTCAAGAAAATACTAAATCGGTCGGAGGATAATGGGGACAGGGACAATATTTTGCTTAAAAAAGTGGTGTAATGTCCTCTGTCGGCCAGCCGGAAGATTTAATCCTATATCTCAATCCGAATCCAATGCCTACTTTTGGGGATAGATTATCTGCGGAGGAGGTGGGACCGCGAGTACGCTTTTCGGTCCTTACAGGACCAGTACCCCGATTGGATTTTCTTTTCGCTTAAGAAAGCTCAAGAAAATGCTCAATCGGGCTTCGAATCCCACACGGAGTGCTCCCAGCACTCCTCTCCTCCGTTTTTCGCGGACTCAAAACGGAGGAGGTGGGATTCGAACCCACGGTCCGGTTTCCCGGACAGCACATTAGCAGTGTGCTGCTTTCGACCGCTCAGCCACTCCTCCAAAATTTAACTTACGATATACAACCTACAACCTACAACCTACAACCTACAACCTACAACATACAACATACAACCAAAAAGACAAAATAACAACTCTGTTTTTCTTCCTCGCGCTGTCCCACAGTAGCTTGCACGGAAGAGGATGTCAGTAAGTTCCTTTGTTTTCGTTTGTCTCACGCTACACGTTACACGCTACACGTTTTGCGCTATACTATAAACATGCGCATCATGGGAATTGATTATGGCGAAAAACGCGTTGGAATAGCGATTTCGGACGAAGAATGCAAAATCGCTTTTCCCACAACCGTTTTGCAAAACGATAAAGAACTGCCGAAACAGGTGGCGGAACTTTGTGATGTAAACAAATGTGGCTCCGTGGTCATCGGCGAGTCATCCGATTTAAACGGCGTGCCCAACCCCATAGCGGAAAAAATTGAAAAATTCAAAAATAATTTGCGTACATATATGAAGAAGCCCATTCACATGGAACCGGAATTTTTTACTTCCATCCAAGCCGAGCGAATCCAGGGCAAAACGACAATGCAGGACGCGTCGGCCGCGGCTTTGATACTTCAGAGTTATCTTGATAAGACACGAAACATGTAACACGCAACATGCAACATTTTTAAAATACAAAGAAGAAAAATTTCTTTTCTTCTGTTCCATGTTACAAGTTACATGCTACACGCCACATGATTTCTTTTGATGATTTCAAAAAACTGGAAATAAAGATCGGGGAGATAAAATCCGCTGAAAAAGTTCCGGACACGGATAAGCTTTTGCGTCTTTCGGTTGACATGGGGGAGGAGAGTCATCGCCAGATTATTTCAGGTATTGCCGAGTATTTTACGGACACAAAAGAGCTTGTTGGCAAAAAATGCGCTTTCGCCACGAACTTAGAGTCGCGGGTCATTCGCGGACTTGAAAGTCAAGGCATGGTTTTGGCTGTCGGCGGTAGCGAGAGTCATTTTTCGCTTCTTGAAGTCAGTCAGTCCGTTCCCGCCGGTTCTACGGTAAAGTGAGACCTCGCGAGTTGTGGAGGAGAAGACGACTTGGATACTTGAACTTGAATTAAACTTATGCTTTTTGAATCCATTAGGAACAAGGTCAATGAAAAGATAAAAACGACCGGCGGAAGTAAGACCGACGGCTGGCTTTTTCTAATCGCTTTTGCCGAATCATCTTTTTTCCCCGTTCCTCCGGACTTTTTTCTTTTGCCTGCGGTGGCCAAAAGGCCCGAGTTCTGGAAGAGGTTTTCTTTGGTTGTTACCGTCGGTTCCATTTTGGGAGCGGCGGCCGGTTATTTTATAGGGATGTTTTTCTTTGACTATATCGGTTCTTACCTCGTAGAGGCATACAATTTGCAGGACGATATGACGCGTATTTCGGAACTTTTCAACAAAAGCGCGTTCTGGGCCATTTTCACGGCCGCCTTTACGCCCATACCGTACAAGATTTTTACTTTGGCAGGCGGTTTTTTCAATATTAATTTTTTTGTTTTTATAATAGCTTCTATTCTTGGAAGAGGCATGCGTTTCTTTGCGGTTGGGTATATTTCCAAATGGTTTGGAGAAAAGGCCGGGCATGTCGTCTTTAAACACTTCAACATTTTTACCATGGTCTTTGCCGTCGTTGTTATTTTATACGCCATCCTGCAATTTTTTTAGTCAAATCTGGAAAAAATCAAAACTGCCAACATGCTGACGGAAAACATTAAAGAAGTGGCAGTGAGCGTGTTTGTGTTGGTGGTATTTTAATATTTTCTGTTATAATTTACTCATGTCCGCTTTTGAAACTTTTTTTAGAAGGCACGTTCCTCCGCCAAAATTTTTGACAATGCCCGCCACCGGCATTGATGTTTCCGACCATAAAATCCGGTTTATAAAATTCACGGAAAAAGGCAACCATCGGAAGATAAAATATTTCGGCGAAATGTCCGTTCCCGCGGGGGCTATTTCTGACGGTTATATAAACGACAGGGAAACCGTTAAAAAACTTCTTGTGGAACTTAAAGAAAAAGAAAACGTAAATTACGTAAACGTTTCCTTTCCGGAAGAGAAGGCATTTCTTTTTAAAACGCAGATTCCAAAAACAGCCGGAGAAGATATTTCCACGGCGGTTGAGTTTAGGATAGAAGAAAACGTTCCTATTTCCGCGGGAGATTGCGTTTTTGATTATATGGTGGACGAAAGCCGGGAAAACCACTCACATGTGGACGTTGGGGTTTCCGTTTTGCCTAAAAAAACAGTGGAGACGTACATTTCTGTTTTTAAGGAGGCGGGACTTAGACCGAAACTTTTCACTATAGAAGCGCAGGCCATCACCAACGCCGTAATTCCAAAAGATGAAAAAACGGCGGTTGTGGTGGTAAACTTGAAAGAAGATAAAACTGGAATATATATAATAAGAGACAAAATTGTGCATTTCACTTCAACTGTCGCGATAGGCGGAGATGCTATCACAAAAGCTCTTGGCAAAAACCTTTCCATTTCTCAAGAGGAAGCCAAGCGTTTGAAAGACGAAAGTAGTTTCAACAGGGATGGTAAAAACACCGAAATGTTTTCGTCTCTTGTGGATACCGTGTCTGCTCTTAAAGACGAGGTCGGCAAAGTTTTGACGTATTGGAAAACTCACGTTGAAACGCATGGGGATGGGGATGGTAATCTGTCAAAGATAATTTTATGTGGCAGAGATGCGGGGATAGACGGTTTCCCTGAGTATTTGGCTTCCGCTCTCAATGCGAATGTTTCAGTCGGGGAAGTGTGGGAAAACGCTTTTGACCCTTCAGAGTATGTTCCGCCCATTTCGTTTTTTGATTCACTTGACTACGCGGCGGCTATCGGGGTGGCTCTTGAGGGGTAACTTGCATAAAAACTAATATTTTCGGAGTCAACTTTACGCAGAAACAACATGTTTAATCTGCTCACCAAAGAAGAAAAAAGGTCTTTAAGGAAAGAGTACCGACTGCGTCTGGCCGTTGTTGTTTTGTGGTTTTCTTTTATCACCGGAGTTTTGGGGCTTGTTTTTTTGGTACCCGTCTATGTCGTGTCTTTGCAGAAAGAAGAAATATCTTTGGCAAATTACCGCGCGGTTGAAGAGTCGCTTGAAATAAAAAATGAAGAAGAACTCTCGCTTTCTTTGCAAGATGCTGAACTAAAGCTAAACACGCTTCTCGACAACAAAGAAGAAGTTTCAGTCCATGATTTCTTGTCTGATATTTTGAACATAAAAGGCGATGACATAAAGATATACTCTTTAACCATGCTGAAGTCAAAAGAAAAAAAGAAAGAAGAGAAACACGAGCTCATGCTCTCCGGCGTCGCGGCAAATCGCGCTGGACTTGTTGAATTTGCCAACTCTCTTGAAAACCATCTTTTGATAAGGGAGGTTGAACTTCCCATTTCCAACTTTGCCAAAGAAAACGACATTGAATTTATGATAACCATACCGCTCGGAAAAATATGAAAAAAACTTCGCATTCAAAAAACATTTTTATTTTCGCGATTGTCGCCAATCTCGCTGTTTGGGGCGGATATTACATGCTGTTTTCCATAGTGAAAGAAAAAGATAAAAATACTTCCGCTTTGGAAAACACAATTTCTCTTGCATCGGAGAAAGACGCGCAGTTGCTCTCCGCTCAAAAGCTTCTTGACGATACCGTAGAGGACAGAAGGGAAGTGGACTCTCATATCGTGGCCAAAGATAAAGTGGTGGAGTTTCTTGAGTTTGTGGAGTCGCTTGGAAATCCGGAGGCCGACGTCAACATAAGCTCAATAGAAAGAGGGCCTTTTGAAGAAAAAAATGTTTTGATGGAGAACCTGATAATTCAAGTAACGGTCAAGGGCTCATGGAATGACGTTTTTTCTTTTCTTTCGCGGGCGGAGCTCATGCCTTTTAAGTCGGTTATAGAGCAGGCGCGGCTGGAGAAGGTGGAGGACAAGGAATTGGGCGACATTTGGAGGGCGGATTTGCGCTTTAATGTTATTAAATTCATTTAATACAATGAGGTTTAATTTTTTTAAGAAATTTTTAACAAAGTTTTGGCATCGCTCCGGTTCTTATAAGAATACGGAAAAGTCGCGGCCATTTAAGGACTGGAAAATCATAATTTTTGTTTTTTCCGTCATAAACGTTTTAGTATTCGGCGCCAGTATTTATATGGTGGTGCAGGTTCAAAGAGACGGGATATTCAAAGCCGAAGAAGGGGAGGGTAAAACGGTAAAAGTTTTTGATAAAAACAAGCTTACTGAAGTAAACGACTATTTTGACGGCAGGGAAAGGAAGTCCAATTCAATAAGAGAATCGTCTTCAGTGCCGGACCCGTCAATTTAGTTATACCCAAAAAGAAGATAAGAAAAAACAAAACAAACCGCGAATTAGAAAAAATCGCGGTTTTTTGTTATAGTAACGTTGCGATATAAACAGCCCTAAATGAGTCCCCGTAGTTTAATGGATAGAACGAGAGACTTCTAATCTCTTGATCCAGGTTCGATTCCTGGCGGGGGCAAAGTGCGTAGCGAAGCGTAGCGCTTTGCCCCCGAGCAAGCAAACTGCTTTGCTTGCGGACAGGAATCGAAGAGGTTCTC
>JAUYKQ010000022.1 GCA_030699905.1 bacterium | reverse complement strand
ATCCGCGTCTTTCTTTTCAATTTCGGCTACGGCTTCGCAAAAATTATTCAACAGATACTCTGTATATGCCTCATAATTTTTGCTTCGCCTCGCTCGAAATTGAAAAGAAATCCATCGGAAGCGAGTTTCGTAACTCAAAGTATTAGAGAATAGAAATTTCGCGCCGACTCCTTCGCGAATATTTGTGAATTCGCATCCATCCTCAATTAGCATGCGCAATCAAAAGTATTCCATTGAAATTGGCGGAAAAACTTTAACCGCTGAATTTACGGATTTAGCCGAGCAAGCAAACGGCTCTGTCATAGTGCGTTATGGCAACACAACCGTTTTGGCAACCGCCGTAATGTCGGAAAAACCAAAGTCGGGAGTTGACTATTTACCCCTCTCCGTTGAATACGAAGAACGTTTCTATGCCGCCGGCGAAATACTGGGCAGTCGTTTTATAAGACGAGAAGGCAGACCAACAGATGAGGCGGTGCTTTCGGGACGGGTCGTTGACCGCACGATACGGCCTCTTTTTGACCATTCAATGAGGCATGAAGTGCAAGTGGTTCTTACCGTACTTTCAATAGAAGAGGATGACCCTGATATACTCGGAGTTTTAGGAGCTTCTTTGGCTTTGGGCGTATCAAATATTCCTTGGAATGGGCCGGCATGCGCGGTTCGCATAGGTAAATTGAAAGATAATGGACTTGTCATAAATCCGACTTACAAAGACCGTGAACAAAATGATGCTTTTGAAGCCGATATCGTGGCTTGTGGCAAAGACGGGCTTATAAACATGATAGAAGTTGGCGGAAAAGAGGTATCGGAAGAAGTTATTATCTTGGCCTTGGAAGAAGCGGGCAAGGAACTGGATAGATTGCAAAAATGGCAAGAAGACATAATAAAAGAACTGGGCTCGGAGAAAAGAGCGGTAGAAAAACCGGTCTGTCCCGAAGGCGTGAATGTTTTGTTTGAAGAGAAAGTGCTTCCAAAATTTGAAACGGCGGTAATGAGCGGTAAACCGGGTAAAAAAAGCATAGATGACCTTAAAAAAGAGTGGCTGGAAATTTTTTCGGAAAAAATGCCGGAGAGTTCCATCTCTTTTGCAGATGATTTTTACGAGGAAAAAGTCAACGAAATGCTTCACAGAGAAGTTATAGAGAACGACAGACGACCTGACGGGAGAGGGATGGATGAGGTAAGACCTCTTTTTGCCAAGGCGGGAGGGGTGTCACCCATACTTCACGGTTCGGGAATTTTCTATCGCGGAGGCACTCATATTTTATCCGTTTTGACTTTGGGTGGCCCGCAAGACGCGCAATTTATTGACAGCATGGAAATCCAAGAGTCCAAAAAACGTTTTATGCACCACTACAATTTTCCGCCATTTTCAACAGGTGAGACGGGAAGAACCGGCGGAACCAACAGACGAATGGTCGGACACGGGGCGCTTGCCGAAAAAGCACTGCTACCAGTAATTCCTTCCAAAGAAACTTTTCCTTACACTATCCGATTGGTTTCAGAGGCCTTTTCTTCAAACGGCTCTACTTCCATGGGTAGCGTTTGCGGTTCCACTTTGGCTCTGATGGACGGAGGAGTTCCTATTTCCTCGCCGGTTGCGGGTATTGCCTCCGGTCTTATGATGGAAAACACAAAACGCTACAAGATACTGACAGACATTCAAGGGCCTGAAGATCATCATGGAGACATGGATTTAAAAGTGGCGGGCACAAGAAAGGGCGTCACGGCAATACAGATGGACGTCAAAGTTTCCGGTGTTTCAATAAAAATCCTCACGGAGGCCTTGGAAAAAGCCAAGATGGCGCGGTTTCAGATTTTGGACGTTTTAGAAAAAGAAATTTCCGCGCCGAGAGCCGATATTTCTCCTCGAGCTCCAAAAATTTTGGTTATGAAAATAAAACCGAGCTTAATCGGCATGGTTATCGGTTCAGGAGGCAAAACGATAAACGAAATTCGTGAAGCCACCGGCACGGAAATAGAAATAGAAGATGACGGCACCGTATTTATTACAGGAAAAGACGGTGGAGCGGAAAAAGCCAAAGAAATCGTTGAAGAAATGACCAGAGAATACAAAGCGGGGGACAAAATGCAGGGAGTCGTCACTAAAATAGCGGACTTTGGAGCTTTTGTCCGTATAGGGTACAACACCGAAGGGTTGGTTCATATTTCCGAAATTGCGCCGTTTAGAGTGAATAAAGTCAGTGATATTTTAAAAGAAGGCGACAAAGTGCCGGTTGTAATCAAGGAAGTTGATTCTGAAAAAGGAAAAATCCGCTTGTCTATAAAAGACGTTGACCCGAATTTTGCCAAACAGAAAAGTGTTTAAGGAAAACCGCCCCGTCCGCGACAAGCGCGTACGGGGCGGTTTTTGTTTTTGAAAAGATATCTTTTGCGTGTAACCGAAAAATTTGAGAGAATTAACTTAACTTCGCATCGCGAACGCCTTTATGTTTGCTCAAAAACAATCAAACAACTTGATACCGCAAGACATGGTACCGTCCACTCCTTTTCCTAACGGGGAATACATTCCAAAAGAACCGCCGGAACGGACAAAAAACAACGACCGGATTTTGAAACCTTTGCGCACATACGAAGGCGACGTAGCCGAAGCTCTCAAAAGTAAAAAAGGAAGTATCGGTAAAATAGTAATAGCCGAAGACAAAAGACGCAATGAAAAGGAGGGTTACAGTTTAACGGCTCCTGAAAAACCTGAAAGAAGAACCGGCCTTGTGGTGGTCGCTTTATTTCTCATTATATTGGGAGCCGGAGCATGGGGAGGAGTGTATTTTTGGAACAAAAAAAACAGTCCGCTTGAAAACAATTTCTCTTTTTCTCCTTTGTTTTCCGCGGACACCCAGAAAGAGGTGGATATTACCGGTAAAAAGGGGAGCGATGTTTCGGCTTATTTAAACGCTTCGGTGGAATCACCCCTCTCTCTGACTTCAGTAGTCGGAATGTACTTTGTTCAAAACGACGGTCTTGAAAAAACAGTGGTTTCGGGTGGCGACTTCATATTGATTCTGGAAACTGACGCTCCGGCGGCTCTTTTGCGCACGCTGACAGGCCCGGCGATGTTTGGCATTCACTCTCTCATAGAAAACCAGCCGTTTTTCATAACGCGAGTGGACAATTTTGAAAATGCTTTTGCCGGAATGCTTTCTTGGGAAAAGAACTTGACTCATGACCTTGGACCGATTTTAAGTCCGGCCATAAAGAAAATGACTGCGGGCGCGACAACCACCAGACCGACTTATTACGGCGAATTTCAGGATTTTATAATAAAAAACAAAGATGTAAGAGCCCTTAAAGACCAGTCCGGCAATATTTTGCTTCTTTATTCTTTTCCCGACCGTTCCACTCTTGTAATAACTTCAAACCCCGACACATTTGAGGAAATTCTAAGAAGACAACTTACGATAAAAATGGTCAGATAGTGAGTGGAACATGTTTCGTGTCATATGTCCCATATTTTCTGTGAATTACGAAATGTCTTTTTCGGCGAGGTCTTCGTGGCGCACAAAGATTTTTTACTAAAAATCTTCTCTCTCCGGCGCCAGCCGCGCCTCCGAAGGCGCCTCTCAAACCTCGCCTCAACACCATTTCGTAATTCAAGGATATTTTTTCAATGTCTTGCATGTTTCACGAGCCATGCTATGCTTTTCTTCATGACCATAGACAAAGAGCATTTTAAAAAAGAGCTGGAAAAAGAGCTTTCAAACATTGTGAAAGAGCTGAAAAGTGTCGGCCGAATAAATCCCGACAATCCGGCGGACTGGGAAGCCCTGCCGGACAAAATGGATGTTTTAGCCTCGGACGAGAACGAGACGGCGGACAGTATAGAATCATACGAGGAAAATACCGCCATATTAAAACAGTTGGAAACCAGATACAACGAAATCATAAAAGCTCTAAAAAGAATCAAAGACGGGGGATATGGTGTTTGTGAAGTGGGGGGAGAAGAAATAGAAAAAGAACGATTGGAAGCAAATCCCGCCGCCACGACTTGTATAAAACATTTGGAGTAGCCAGAGCCATATAACCTGCGACCAAAAAAGTATCAAAGTCAGCAGAATAGTTAATATTATTTTCAATCAATCATTGGTTGTCTAACATGTCTTTCGCTCGCGCTTACAGTGCCCAACCATCTATTTTAGGCGCCGATATAATAACGGTGGAAACCGACATTTCAAAAGGCCTGAATGCTTTTTCACTAATCGGACTTCCGGACAAAGCAGTTGACGAATCACGAGGCCGAGTATCGGCCGCGGTAAAACACGCCGGTTTTACTTCTCCCAAACAATCAAATCAAAAGACGGTCATAGCATTGGCCCCTGCGGATCTTAAAAAAGAGGGTCCTTTTTTTGACCTGGCCATGGCTCTTTCTTACCTTTTGGCGGATGAAGAAATAAAGTTTGAAACGGAAAAGAAACTTTTTGTGGGGGAACTTTCTCTTGACGGAAACCTTCGTCCGGTAAAAGGAATTTTGCCCATAGCCAAAGAAGCAAAAGAAAAAGGATTCCAAGAGATTTTTGTTCCTAAAGAAAACGCCGCCGAAGCCGCTCTTATAGACGGTATTTCCATTTTCGGGGCCCATACTTTAAAAGAAGTTTTAGACCATCTGGACGAAAAAGACGGTCCTGACGACAGTGAGATAAATTCTCAAATAAAAAAATTCATAACGAAGCAGGAAAAAACCAAAGTAAAATACAGGGAACCGGAATATGCAATTGATTTAAGCGACATAAAAGGACAGGAGAACGCCAAAAGGGGACTGGAAATAGCGGCCGCGGGAGGCCACAACATCGCCCTCTACGGACCTCCGGGCACCGGAAAAACGCTTTTAGCCAAAGCATTCGCTTCTCTTTTGCCACCTTTGACGTTTGAAGAGATTCTGGAAGTAACTTCCATACATTCAGTAGCCGGAACCGTTTCAGGAGAACTCGTGACACACCCGCCGCTGCGGTCACCTCACCATACCGCTTCGCACATTGCCATTACAGGGGGCGGTTCAGTCCCTAAACCGGGCGAGATAACTCTGGCTCACAGAGGGGTCTTATTTATGGACGAGTTTCCGGAATTTGACCGCAGGGTTATAGAAACCTTGCGCCAACCGCTTGAAGAAAGGACTGTTTCCGTTTCCCGCGCTCGCGGTTCCGTTTTGTTTCCGGCAAATTTTATTCTCATCGCCACGTTAAACCCATGTCCTTGCGGCAACTTTGGCAGTAAAAAGAAAATTTGCACTTGTTCGCCTTTACTGATTCAACGCTATAAAAGAAAAATTTCCGGTCCTATTATGGACAGAATAGACATGTGGATAGAGGTTCCCCATATGGAGTACGAGGACTTGCAGGCGGACAAAAAAGAAGGAAGTAGCGTGGAAGCGAAAGAAAAAATATTGTCGGCGCGTAAAAAACAAAAAGACCGTTTAAAACGTCTCGGTTTCCTCGGCGACTTAAATGGAAACTTATCCGCAAAAAACATTGACGCGGTTATTCCTCTTTCTGACGAAGTGAAAAACTTTGTCCGCCTTTCGGCGGAAAGGTTGTCTCTTTCACCCAGGGCTTATCACAAAGTTCTGAAGCTGTCCCGAACCATTGCAGACATGCTGGGAGATGACGAAGTCAATATTGAGCACATAAAAGAGGCGTTAAGTTACAGACCAAAGGAAGAGATAATGTAATATGAGTGCGGGGCACGGAGCATCTTAAATGCAAAGAAAGGGCTTCTTTTCTTACTCTACTTTGAGTTACGAAACACCTGCTTTACCCCCCCCACGAGGAAAGTCACAAAAAAGTGACTAAGACCGGGCAAGCGCCCTTGGAGCGGTTACTTTTTTGGGAGCTTTCCCTCGTGGGGGGCACTTACCGTATTTCGTAATTCAAAGTTTCTTACCGTTTTGTGACTTAAAATGGATTTTTCGCTCCTCTGATTTCAAAATGCACGTGAGGACCCGTGGTGCGACCGCTCATTCCTATATACGCGACAACTTGCCCTTTTACAACCTGCTGACCGACAGATACGATGTTTTTGTTAGTGTGGGCATAAAGCGTTTGAGAACCGTTACTGTGAGATATGACAACGTAGTTTCCATAGCCCCCGTTCCAACCGTACTCTTTGCTTACAATGACAGTTCCACTCGCTGAAGCCATTATCGGTGTTCCCACCGGAGCGGCAAGATCTACGCCGTTATAACTGTGGAGTCCTTGGGTTTTTCTGCCTCCAACGATAGGTCTTATATAATAACCTTCATAGCTCGGACCGCTCGCACCTTTAACATACTTGGCTGAAGAGCCGGCAGAAGAAGGCGATGGTTTTGGAGCGGCGATTTCTCCATCAGGAATAACAACCGTATCCCCAATAGCAACGGAGGCGTTTTCAGGCAAGTTATTAAAGTCAAGCACTTCTTTTAGGTCGGCTTTGTATTTTTTTGCAATACTCTCTAACGTGTCACCTTTAACTACCGTATGTTTTACACCCGTTATGGGCAAAATCACAAGGGTTTGTCCTTCGCGAATAACAGAACCGCGAATGTCGTTAGCCCATATAACGGTATTGACCGATACGTTAAACATCCGAGCAATCTGGGAAAGAGAATCCCCCGGGCGAACCACGTATAAACTTATTTGACCGGAAGAAGCGAGATGGTCTTCTATGTCAACGAGAGTGCCTTGTGGCCCCGTTTCAGACAACAGGGCGGTTCCTCCCACTATGGTTATGTCGCCACCTCCTTTGGCCGGATTGGGGTCTGTGTTTAAAGCCGCCTTTAAAATGTCCATGTTTTGAGAGTTAAGGACACTCGCCGAAGCATCGGTAGCGATTTTTTCAGAACTAAAAATGCCGGCAACAAATGACATTATGCCGGCATGCGCAAAAACGGGTACTCCCACAATAAAAACACCCACTGCAAACCGCAAAACAAATAATTTTGCAGCGAAACGTAAAACTTCTCTTTTTTTCGCCTTCCCCGACAAGTAGAATTTCTTAGGTGAGGAAGGGTCTTTTTGTTTAAGTAAAATAAGCCGATAAAATTAAGGTATTTCTGTCTTACTCTCGATAAAATGGCTTTGTATAGCCATTTAAGCTTTAGCCCCCGTAACAAACATGCTGTTCATTATATCCTCATGTGTTTAAAAGTCAATCAAAAGGTATTGGACGACAATGTCCAAAAATGTTGCCGTTAAGGCGTATTTGAAGAGGACTTTTGGTTATCCACAATTTCCTGGAACACACGACATTTTGGAATACAAAAATATTCCAAGCTACATGTTATAGTATCCCCCATGACCGACTACTTAGACGAGCTAAACGATCGACAAAAAGAAGCCGTCCTCCACAAAGACGGCCCTCTTCTTATCATAGCCGGAGCGGGGGCGGGCAAAACAAAAACAATCACCCACAGAATTCTCCATTTGATCAAAAACGGCGTACCACCGGAAAAAATCCTGGCAATCACTTTTACCAACAAAGCCGCGAAGGAGATGAAAGACAGGGTCGCGCGTTTGCTTGGCGGCAACTTTTCGCTTTCCGATTTGAATTTTAAACTCCCTCATGTTTCCACATTCCACTCTCTCGGTGTTAGAATTTTGCGTTCTGAACACTTGAAGCTCCGTCTTCCCAAGCATTTCACCATTTACGACAGGGACGACTCCAAAAAAGCCATAAGAGAAGCCATGAAAAGGGAAGGAATTGACCCAAAGTCCTTGGAACCGGGAAAGGCACTTTCAATAATAAGCCGTGAAAAAGGCGACCTTGTCACTTCCGCCGATTACGAGAAAAGAGCATCAAGAAGTTTTTTAAGCGACACCATCTCAAAAATCTGGAGGCAATATGAAAAAATACTGGAGTCGGAAAAGGCGGTGGACTTTGACGACCTTCTTTTAAAAACAGCATTTCTTTTGAAAAAAGATCCGGAAGTTCGCGCGAAGTACCAAAGAATGTGGCAGTATGTGCACATTGATGAATACCAAGACACCAACGAAGTCCAGTACCAAATCGTTAAAATAATTTCGGCGGAACACCGAAACATAACCGTCGTCGGAGATATAGACCAAAACATTTACGCGTTTCGCGGAGCCAGCATAAAAAACATTTTGGATTTTGAAAAGGATTATCCTGACGCCAAAGAGGTTCTTTTGGAAGAAAATTACCGCTCTACGCAGACAATTTTGACTGTCGCCAACCGCATTATTGAAAAAAACAAGGAAAGGAAAAAGAAAAACCTTTTCACCCGCAAAGAAGAAGGCGAGAAAGTAACGCTTTACGAAGCGTACGACCAAAACGACGAAGCTCGCTTTGTGGCGACAAAAGCCGGTGAAATTATAAACGAACGCGGTGTACCGCCCAAAGAAATAGCCGTTCTTTACAGAGCCAACTTTCAAGGACGGGCTCTTGAAGAAGCGTTTCTTGCCGCCGGAGTGCCTTATCAAGTTTTAGGAGTAAGGTTTTTTGAAAGAAAAGAAATAAAAGATGTTATTGCATATTTGAGAGCTTCGCTATCTTCCGAAAACCTTACGGATATTAAACGGATAATAAACGTTCCCACTCGCGGTATCGGCAAAGTGGCGATGCTTAAGATTTTTTCGGGAAAGGACTCCGAACTTCCGCCAAAAACCAAAGACGTATATTTTCGTTTTAAGCAAACATTGTCGGGTATAAAGGAAAAAGCTTTTAAAGAACCTTTGTCTCAAACGGTAAAATTCATCATGAAAGAGAGCGGGCTGGAAGAAGAATATCGCGACAGGGCAAAAACCCGTGGCTATGGTTCGGAGGAAGGCGCGGAAAAACTGGAAAACATGCGAGAGCTTGTAACGTACGCAACCAAATACGACAACCTAAAACCGGAAGAAGCGGTAGAAAAATTTCTAACGGAAACCGCTCTGCAGAGCGACCAGGACGAACTGAAAGAAGAACTGAACGCCGTTCGACTGTGCACCGTTCATTCATCCAAGGGTTTGGAATTTGACTACGTATTCGTAACCGGACTGGAAGACGGCCTGTTTCCACACAAAGGGTTCTCGGAAGAAGGGGAGTTAAGCGGTAAAAGAGCCGAGGAAGAACGACGCCTCTTTTACGTTGGCATTACGAGAGCGCGCGCGAAAATATATCTTTCTTGCGCCAGCACAAGAGCGATATACGGCTCTATTCAAGTAAACGTCCCGTCAGAATTTATCTTTGACATTGACGAAGAGTTTATTGAAAGGGAGGAGAGGTTTGAAGGGGGAGGAAAGACCATATACTTGGACTAAATTTATGGAACACGGGACATGGAACATGTAACAAAGACACAAGAAAATTCTTTTCTTTGCGTTTCAAAATGTTACATGTTCCGTGTGGCGTGTTCCATCGAGTGGCAATGAACTACCGAAATAAAAACAAAATATTAGAAGATAAAGAACGTTTGTTTCCTCGCAAATCATTAGGCCAGCATTTTTTGAAAGACAGAAACATTTTGAAAAAAATTGTTGACGCCGCCGAACTGTCGCCGGAAGATGCGGTGCTTGAAGTCGGGCCCGGAGAGGGAACTTTAACAGAACTTCTTTTGGAAAAAGCGGGCAGAGTCATTGCCGTTGAAAAAGACGCGCGCCTCATCCCGAAACTGGGCGAGAAATTCAAACAAGAAATTGATAACGGACATTTAATTCTACTCAATAAGGACATATTGGAATTGGATTTCAATGACTTGTGTTCCATGTTGCATGTTCCATGTTACAAGATAGTAGCCAACCTGCCTTACTACATTACCGGTCAATTTTTGCGGAAATTTTTAAGTACAGAGAAACAGCCGGAAATGATGGTTGTTCTTCTTCAAAAAGAAGTGGCTAAGCGGATTGTTGGGCAGGGCGCCACCTCCACCAAAAGCGACAGGCCAAAAAAAGAGAGCTTGCTTTCAATAAGCGTCAAGGCGTACGGAAACCCGATTTACATTGACACCGTAAAAGCAGGCAGTTTTTCGCCACCGCCAAAAGTGGACTCGGCGATTTTAAAAATAGAAAATATTTCAAAGAAAAACTTTGAAAAAATCTCTGAAGAAAAGTTTTTTGAAATTTTAAAAAAAGGATTCTCAAGCAAACGAAAACTTCTTTCAAGTAATCTGGGTATCAAGGCCGACATTTTTGTTTCATGCGGGATAGAAGTGAAATCTCGCGCCGAAGACGTTTCTTTGGAAAAATGGAAGAAGCTCACGGAAAAAATAATGAATTAACCGCTCTTTCCTTTAAGGGACTGTTACCGAATATCCATTTTGGCTGATTTCCCCAAAATTCGGCTGCGGCTTGTTTCAAATTTTTGGCCAATACTTCCAGCATTAAGCCATAAATTTGAAACTTCGCCTCGCACGAATTTTGAAAAAATCACCTCAAAAGCCTATTCGGCAACAATCCCTTAATTTCTTAATGAATTCTTGACTCTTCTCTCTTGTTTCTTCTTTCGCGATTCTACGGTGTCCGTGACGAACCCAACCTCGGCGAGGTTTGCCCTTGAGAAGGCAAACTTACACAAGATATTCCGGCATAGAATTGACATTGGCCTCCTTGCTGGTAAAAACCGACAAGCCACCGCGTAAATGGCGTATTATAAGAAAGATATGCCTGCGCGCCCTGATAGTGAGTAAGAAGCGCTATGTACCTTGGTGGAAAAGGTCTCATTGTTATAAGCCAGTTCCCCGAACAAGTGCAGAGGAACGGGAAAATCACCATACTACCAAAACATATCTGGTTACCCTGTTCGCATCTGCCTTGTGGCGCTTGGGCATGAGCTGTTGGCAGAAGATAGTTCCCTATGTTGCTGAAAAAACTCCCGAAGCTCGGGCCATTTGTGTCGTAGATAGAGCTAAAATCAGGAAGTTCGTTGTTCTTTAGTTGTTCTTGCAAAAAAAGCGCTTGATAATCGGTAGTTGTGGCCAGCGCTTCAGTGACTTTTTCCTGCATAAAATCAAGCTCCTCAAGCGAGTAGCCCTGTTCGGACCCAACAGTTCTAATAGCCCCGACAAACTCTTCATAATGTTCAAAGTTCGGATGATTTTCATATCCTTCCGGAATATTTGGATTCTTCATTGGCTCTTCCACGGCAATTTTCGTCTCATCCGAGTTCATAATTTCCGGCCTTTGACCATGACTCTCCGAGGACTGGATTTCAGTTCTAAAATCATAAATTTCGTTTATCTTGGCCCTTGTCATTCCACCGACATACCCCGTAGCGTAATAAAGTCCTATGGGCAAAAGTACGTCCTGACGATATTTATTCTGAAAAGAAATCACCGCCTTTTTTGTCAAATTACCGAAATATTCCGTCTCATTACCCAAAGAGCCCTGCCCGCTTAAAGCGAGAGCGGTGTCCGGGTCCTGATTTAGAAAAACTTGGAGAGCGCGAACGTCTTCTCCTCTGCTCCCAACCCGCAAATCGCGCGAAAGTTGAAGGGCCGACGACACCGTGGGCGTGGCGCAAATTAAAACCACCAAAACAAAAAGGGAAGAAGTTCTAAACATGCAATGATTATACACCCGAAAAGCCGGTCGCCCAAAACTTGGGTTCCGGAAAGTCGCGTTGTGCCAGACAAATATTCGTATTGGTTTACGCTTCGTAGTATAATTTTATCATGCGAATATTACTAACTTTGGCAATCTCCACCGCCATCATAGCTTCCGGCGCTTACTTTTATTTTTCCGGTAAAAATGGTGGCAGTCACAATATAGCCGTGGGAGAAAGCATGTCGGCCGAAAGGCAAGAGTTCTTATCAAAAGACAGTGACAACGACGGCCTTAAGGACTGGGAAGAGGAGCTTTGGGGGACTGACCCGTTTAATCCGGACACTGACAAAGACGGTACGTCCGATTTTGACGAAGTTAGAGATGGCAGAGACCCGACAAAGGCGGGGCCAAACGACAAAATGGACAGTGACACGGCCTCTAAAAAGATAAATCCGGAAATAGAAGCCGATTTAAGCGAAACAGACAAACTCGGTCGCGAGCTTTTTGCCGAATACATAGGCGAAAAAAACGTCGGAAGCTCTCCTTCTTTGGCAAATTATCAGGAAATATTGCTCAAAGCCATGGAAAGAGGAGAGACAGAGCCGGAAAAAATATATGGCATAAACAACTTAAATACATCTCCGGACAAAACCGTCGCTTTTTTAAAGGAATACGGCAACAATGTTGGGGATATACTGTCACGCACACCGAAAGAGCAGTATGAACACGAACTTTTCCTCTTTCAGAAGGCCTCTGAAACGGAGAAAGCGGACGCTTTTGATGAATACGACGGAATTATCGCCTTTTACAGCCAGGCGAGAAACGACTTGCTCGCCATGAAGGTTCCGGAAGACGCCTCTTCGTCCCATTTGCTACTCGTCAATAGTTTTACGGCCATAATAGACGGACTTAAAGATATGCGAAAACTTTTGACCGACCCCGTAAAGGCAATGTCGGGTTTCCGCCTTTACGCGGCCGGAGCTGAAAACATCGCCAAGTCCATAAAAAATATTTCTGCTTTTTTCAATGAGAGAGGAATTTCTTTTACACAGAATGAAGGTGGTTACTTGTTTAGTTCCGAGATATAATTAAATCAACATGGAGCATGAAACATGCAACATAAAACATTAAGAGATTATTTGTTCTTAAAATCTCTATTGTTGCGTACTGCAAGTTATATAGAAATATAGCATGTAAGCTTCTTGTTTCGGCGCACAAATGTATAACAAGAATTTTGCTTGGAAAAAAGGAGTGGTGCTTTTCCTTGTCGTCTCCATTACGGCGTCAGGCGTGCTTTTTACGCGACCGCAAAAAACTGACGCATTTCTCGGCTGTCTTCTTAACAAATTTATCGGAAAAGGTATAACCGCCGCTTCAGGCGCGGCAGACGCAGCCACTTCCGTTCCAATATATAGCCGAATTCTTACTTCGCTGGTAGGAGACATAAAGGCAGAAGAGCAAGCCCAGACAACTAAAGAATGCGTCTGGGACTTTGCCGTTAAAGTTGTCGGCAAAATACTTATAAAACAGATTACCAAGTCAATAGTAACTTGGATAAACAGCGGTTTTAATGGCTCGCCGTCTTTCGTTACGAACATTGACGGATTTATGGAAGACATAGGAGACCAGGTGATAGGCGAGTCAATAAGGAGCTTGGGTGGTATAGGAGAACTGCTTTGCAGTCCTTTTGACGTGGACTTGCGTTTTGCTTTGAATATTCATTTTTCAGCCACCTATAGCGACTATGTGGCCTGTCGTCTGACGGATATTCAAAAAAATGTCCAAAATGCTTTTTCAGGCGGTACTTTCGGCGGGCGAGCGGGCTGGAATCAGTGGTTTGCTCTTCATTCAAGTCCGCAAAACAACCCCTACGGCTCTTTCTTGTCTCTCACAAGCAACATGGAAGCCAAAATAGCCGGAAGACATGAAATAGGTTTGAGAAAACTTGATTGGGGTCGCGGTTTTATGTCTTGGGAGACCTGCCCTTCCGGCGATACCGACAGCGAAGACGCATACGCGGAACGTCTACAGGGTAAATGCACTATAAATACACCCGGTTCCGTTATAGAAGGCCAACTGCAGGAGGTTTTGCCATCACAACTTCGTGAACTGGAGGTGGCAGATGAAATAAATGAAATAATGAACGCTTTAATGAACCAAGCGTTAGTACAAGTCATAAGCGCCACGGGGCTCGCCGGAACAAGTCGCCCTCGCTCCGACCAAAGAGGGTCATATTTTGACACTTTTGTTAGCGGAAACACAGACGATGACTTTAACAGAGAAGTAGCCGGCGCAATCGCTGAAATACCCCCGGGAATCGGCATTGAATGCGAACAATTCAACAGAGACAAATATGTTGTCCGAGAGAATATCGTCTATTTACAACCGTATTTGCTGGGGAGTGGAACTTTTGGAGCAGAAGATCGCCCAATGAAAGACGACCAGACGCCATGGACAGTCGGTGAATATGAAGCCGTTAAAAATTACTGCGCGGGCCAAACCTTGCGTGGACACTACACAGGCGAGGATGCCAACAGGCCGGAAGATGGCACTTCCCAGCTCGGAACAACACCCGAAGAGATAGAAAGCCAACGAGAAAATATCGCTCTTTTAAAAAAGACAAAACAGTCCAGCACATACCATTTCAACGATTTGATATCGTTTTATTCCGACCAAGCCGTGGACGGCAGCACATCTCTCAGTTCAATGACAGGAGAACAGTCGTCTGAAAGCTGGTGGGAGGTAGATTTGGCGGAAGACAATTCTGGAAAGTTCTACGTCATAGAAGATATGGATAAAATAGAAATAGTGTCAAGAGGAACCGATTGGAGTTCCTACTTTAAAGTGTTTCTTTCCAACACGCCGTTTAAAGCGAACGCCACCACACCGGAACTCATAAGCGACCCCAACGTGGACGCTTACGACGTCTTCAGCAACCTATCTTCCGTAACGATAGAAATCCCGACTGGCCCGAGGCGGTATATAAGGATGCAAAGACAAGAAGGAGGTCTCTTGGCCTTTGGTGAAGTTCGTGTTTACGGAATTCAAAAAAGAAGCGACGCGCCGGCAGTGCTTGAACAATAAAAAAACGGATGAAAAAAATCATTGTTTACACTTTTATAGCGATAACATTAGCGACGAGTATCTTCTCGCCATTTTCGGCAGGGGAAGCAGTGGCACAGGGGGTTGGGCAGGGAATAGTAGATGCTGTTACGAGTGTGGCGAATGTGGCTATTCCGTTAACTAACTTTGTGCCACAAGGAAGTCCATGTCTTCCAACACCAAGCAGTTGGGACACTAAGAAATGTATCGCCTCTGTTGTCACGATGACATCAGAGCTTGTAATGAGCGTGGCCGGACTTTTTCTTTGGGCATCGGGACAAATTTTAGACCTTTCCATATCACACACGGTTAATTTTTCGGCTTTTCTTGAGAAGGTTCCGGTTGTTGATATTGGCTGGACTATTTTTCGCGACATAGCAAATATTATTTTTATCTTTATTCTTCTTTACATATCCATAAGCACGATACTTGGTCTTTCGGGGGGTAGTACAAAACGCATGCTTGCCACTTTGGTAATTTCGGCTCTTCTCATAAACTTCTCTCTTTTCATTTCAAAAGCCGTTATAGACGCGGCCAACATAATGACAATACATTTTTACGACCGCATATTGAGCGCGGACCCGGATACAGGGGAGCCGAGTTTTTCCGCCAGTTTTATGGAAGGCCTAAAACTCTCTACTCTTTACAAAACCCAAGACATAGGCAGAGTGTCTTCCGAGGACGCTTTGGAGCGTATCGGCGACAACCCGGCAGATAAAACGCTAAACTTTGGAAATATACTCATAATAACGGCCGGCGGGACCATCTTGATACTGGTAACGGCTTTTACATTTTTAGCAACGGCGCTTATGTTTCTCGGCCGAGCGGTAGCGTTGATTTTCCTCATGATACTGTCGCCCTTGGCTTTCGCGGTTCTTGTACTGCCGGGTCTTTCGGGAAAATCGCGCCAGTGGTGGGATTTGCTTATAAAACAGTCATTTTTCGCTCCGGCGTTTATGGCCCTCGCTTATGTTGTCGCTTCCGCCATTCACAGCGACGCTTTTAGAAATTTCTTATACGACGCAAGTTACGTGGCGGCATTTACAAGCGGGGCAAAGATGGAGATATTGCTTTCGTTTATTGTTCTTACCATGCTTATGTACGGTTGTCTTATCGTAGCCCAGCAGATAGGAGGCAAAACGGCGGAATTTGGAATGAAAGTCGCCGATATGGCAAAGAATAAAATCGCCGGAGGCGCGGGTTGGGCGGCAGGCAGAGGATTTACCAGATTGTTGAGGGAGGGAGGTCTTGGCTTACCCGGAGTACGCTATAACAGCGAAACCGGAAAGATGAATATTTTAGGTATTGGCCGAGGGGGCGACTCTAAAACACTTGGGTTCAAGTGGCACGGTGGAGAAAAAAACAGA
Organism: bacterium; assembly: GCA_030699905.1. NCBI lineage: Bacteria > bacterium. The sequence continues at coordinate 32,407 of JAUYKQ010000022.1, read as the reverse complement.
GCGTTATCTACCCGAGAACTTAACGATAAAATGCAGGAAAGCGCCTTCTGGAAAGGAAATATTACAAGTGCTTTAAGGGAAAGTACCGTAGGAAAATTGGTAAATACTAAATTTGCCGGTCGTTCAACAGAAGAAGCTTTTCAAAGAGACCAGCGTCTTGCCGGCGAACGCTACAAAATAGAGGAACGCAGTGACGCCATAAACCAAATAAATGCAGGGTCGGATGAAATGAACACCGCCAAAGAAGAACTGAAGAAAAACGAAATGGTCAAAACCGCCGAAAACACAAAGTCCGTAAATCAGAGGAGTGTCCAAAAAATCCGCGATGCCGAAAAAGCCATAGAAAACGCGAAAGACAAGATGGAAAAGGCCGAAGAAAAAGTCGCCTCCGCTTTGACGCGACTTTCCGGAAAAGAATTCGTCAAATTCATGCCCGAAGACCTGCTTTCTGATCCTAAGATTATGCAACGCGCCACAAGCGCGCAAATTGACGCCCTGATGGAGGATAATGAGAAGTATGTAAATCAGGGAGATAAGGAAAAAATGCTTGCCGCCCGACACAACCGTCTTGTCGGCAGAAAAGAAAATGTTGATACCGCAAAAATAGAGGCGAAATACAACAACATTGATACCGCTCAAAAAATAATTAACAGCCAAAAATTACTTCCTAAAGCCAGCCGAAACGCCCAAGTAATAGAAGGAGCTGAAAAAGTTATTAAAAATGCCCGAAAAGAGATTAGCAACCTACAGGACGGAATGGGCTTTGTGCAAAAATACGAGATGGAAACCGCGGCATGGCAAAAAAGCATGGAAAAATGGGAAGAGGACATCAAAGCGTGGAAATCGGCCGGAGGGACAGAAGAAAATAAACCGCAAGTGCCGCCAAGGCCAAGTATGTACGCTATAGACAAGAAACTTTTTGACGATATGCGCGCCATGTCTTCAAGTGAAATGGACCATTTGTTCTTCGGACTTAATAAGGAAGAGCTTATGAAAAATGTCGGGGTGATGCAGATGCTTCGTGGCGGGCAAATACAAGATATAATGAAAAGTTCCAAATACACCAGAGAACAGAAAGACGGCTTGCGCGAACTTAAATTCCAAACTCACCAAGACGCCATTGACATGGCTTACGGCATTAAACTGTCGTTGCCGAAAGAAGAGAGAAAGAAGATGCGCAAACTTCTTATCAAAGACGATGACGAACGTTTTAGAATGAGATGGCAAGACATTGAAGCCACACTGAAAGACAAACTGAAAGAGGATGGAAAAAGCCAACCGGAGATTGACGCGGAAATTGAAGCCGCAAAACTTCGCCACGGTGCCCACGAATCAATGATGCGTGAAGCCAACGACGGAAAAACGGACGGAGAGCTCGCGGAAATGGCAGAGAAAAAAATTAATACAAATCCTTTTGCAGTCAGAACTTTCGGCCCGGGTGTAATCAAAAAGTTTGTCGGCAACATGGACCGCGGAGACCTGAAAGACCCCCTGAAGGCCATTATGTGGGAGTATGAAAAAGAGAAAACAGACCCAACAGGTAAATACCTTATGACGGAAGAGTCGTTCCAAACCCTAAAAAGAATGGTGAAAGAGAAAGAATACGCGCCACTGCTTACGACACTGGAAGGAGAAGTTCTCCCTAATGGCACACCGGTAGAAATGCCGGACGAGAACACCATACGAAATTTTGAAGCAACCCATAAAGGAAAAAGGACGGCTAACGTCATCCGAGGAAGGCAAGGCGGGACAGGAGGAGGACAACCGCCACCACAAGGCCAAGGAGCAGGCGCCACTCCAAGAGGAGGTCAAAACCCACAGCCACCAGGTCCCACGACAGGCACAACAACAACGGGAAACGCGGGTACTCCTTAAAAATCAAAAAATAAACTATGGTTACATACGATGATATAAAACTTCATATAGAGATAGACGAAAGCAATATGCCTCAAAAAGTGAAAGAGGCGATAAAAGCCGTGCCTGTGGCGGAGCCGATTGTAGAAATAGGGAGTAGCCGAGAACTTACCATTCATGAAATCGGTGAAATATATAACGCCACGGAAGAACTTATCTTAGGTAAAATGTTAGCCGCGGATTTCGTAGAAAATATCAGATCAAGAATGGAAACGGAAAACAAGAAAAAGGCGCCGGAAATAGCTGACGCTATAAACAAACAAGTGCTTTTAAAAATACGGGAAGCAATGAGAGGAAACGGACAAAAGCATGAATCAGAGGTTGTTAATCAAGAACCAAAAGCCGTAAACCAAGAATTAGAGAGCGAGAACCAGAAACTAAAGAGGGCGGAAAAAAACATACCGAAAGTACCGGAGAATTTGCCGGTGGCAGAAGCGACAGAACAGGGAGCATGGAAAAAAGAACAGAAAGACAGAGAGCCGAATACGGTTTCTGATTCCAATTCATTAAATACCGAGAACTTGCCTCCTCGTTCCCATACCCAAAGAAAGCCGGCTTATGGGGGGATGGGAACGTTTGATCCGAATTCAACTTTTAAAAATCAAAATTTAAAATCAGAAGACCGGGAAGAACGCTCTAAACCGCCTGAACCGGCGCCAAAAACGTCTTTTGCGGAGCACGAAAGTCCGAAAGAAGAAATGCCAAGCAGAGAAAAAATACTCTCTGAAATAGAGAAGCCGGAAAATTATTTGCCTCCTTCGCCCCGAAAGGACACGGAACATGGAACACGAAACATGGAGCAAAAAAAACAAGAAGGAACGATTATGCAAGAAAGTATAGAGACGCGCAGTACTGTCCCGCCTCAAAGCCACGGCGTACCGAAGCAATACACGATGGATCCTTATAGAGAACCGACAGAGTAGCATAATGCAAATGCTACGAACGACATGCGAATACTACGAAAACCTTCTTCTTATCCCTTCTTCTTATTCGTAGTATTCGCATAGTTCGTAGGTTCGCATTTAATTCGTAGGTTCGCATTATAATTATGAAATTTCAAGTCCCCCAATTCATAGAAGTAGAGGACAAAATTTTCGGTCCTCTTACAATAAAACAGTTTATATACCTCGCCGGTGGGGGAGGTTTGGCTTTTATCGTTTACCGTTTTTCTCCACTTCCTTTTTTCATTACGCTGTTTCTCATAATCCCGGTAATACTTTTGGCCCTGGCTTTAGCGTTCTATAAAGTCAACAACAAATCATTTATCGCCGTCTTGGAAGCGGCGATAAAGTATTTTTTCGGAAACAAGCTTTATATTTGGAAAAAAACTCCGAAAACGCCCGAACACAGAGAAAAAGACGAGAAAGAAGAACCAACTCTCTTTGTTCATCGTCTTTCTGACAGTAAACTTAAAGACCTGACATGGAGCTTGGATATCGCGGAAAATGTCAACTTGGGAGCGAATGAAAGTATGGGGAAAAATAATGCGAATACTACGAAATAAATGCGAATACTACGAAATGGAAACCAATGATTCAAAAATACTATACAAGGATTTATCGTATAAACTTAATGGCTTGTTTTTTGCAATTCATAAGGAATTAGGATGGCAGAGAAGCGAAAAATCTTATGCTGACGCTTTAGAGCAGAAATTAAAGGATAATAATATATCATATGAAAGAGAAATGCCCTTGTTGCCTTCATTTACCGGAGAAGGGGAAAGACGAAACGTGCCGGATTTCGTGATTAACGGTATAATAATCATTGACCTCAAAGCCAAGCGCTTTATATCAACAGACGACTACTATCAAATGAGAAGATACTTATCGGCAAGTGACTTGAGATTAGGAATTATTGTAAATTTCCGCCAGTATAGGATTTATCCGAAACGAGTTCTACTCCCATCAGACCGTTCGTAGTATTCGCATAGTTCGTAGGTTCGCATTATAGATTTCCGTAGTATTCGCATAGTTCGTAGGTTCGCATTTAATTCGTAGGTTCGCATTAACTATGGCCTTAAACGCTAAACCAACCCAGGACTTTGTCCCCATAAAAGAAGTCCGAGATGGCATCGTTGTTTTAAAAGATGGGGGCATGCGGGGGCTACTTTTGGCCTCATCGCTAAACTTCGCCTTAAAATCGGCTGAAAACCAGCAGGCAATAATATCTCAATTCCAAAATTTCTTAAACTCATTGGATTTTCCAGTTCAGATATACATGCAATCGCGCCGTCTTGATATTCGTCCCTATATCGCTCTTTTGGAGGAAAGGTACAAGGAACAACTGACGGAGCTTATGAAAATACAAACACGGGAGTATATAGGTTTTATCAAGGACTTTACGGAGAGCGCCAACATAATGACCAAGACCTTTTTCATTGTTATCCCTTTCACGCCGACGTTTTTGCAGGGCAAAAGTGGAGGTCTGTCAAACATCACGGGCATTGTGGGCAGAAAGGAGAAAAAAGAGAACGTGGAACAAAGAATGGAGATTTTTGAAGAAAACAGAAGCCAACTTGAACAGCGGATGAGTGTCGTTGAACAAGGACTTCTCCGCACGGGGATAAGAGTGGCGAAGTTAGGCACCGAAGAAGTGGTAGAATTGTTTTATAAGATTTTCAATCCGGGGGATACCGAGAAGCCGATACAAATCAATTAAATATAATGCAAATGCTACGAACGAAATGCGAATACTACGAAAGTCCTCTTCCTGTTCGTAGTATTCGCATAGTTCGTAGGTTCGCATTATAGATTTCCGTAGTATTCACATTTAATTTGTAAATTGGAATTATATTAATTGTATATGGGACTTTTAGACATATTCAAAAAGAAAAAGCAGCCGGAAATAACATCCATTCTGCCTCAAGAAATATATGAGGCGGGTGTTTTAGAGTTAAAAGACGTTATCGCTCCGTCCGCCCTTAAAGTCACGCCTCGCGCTCTTAACTTGGGCGACAAAATCGTCCGAACTTTTTTTGTTATTTCCTACCCGCGTTTTCTCACTGAAGGGTGGTTTTCACCTATTATAAATTTAGACAAAATATTTGATATCTCAATCTATATTCATCCCGTGGAAACATCCAAGGTTTTGAGACAATTTCAGAAAAAAGTGGCTGAAGTTCAAAGTCAAATACATACAAGAGAAGACAAGGGTCTTGTGCGAGACCCCATGCTGGATACGGCCTATCAGGACTTGGAACGCCTGCGCGACGACTTGATGCAGGCCCAAGAGCGCCTTTTCGACGTAGGACTTTATATTTCAATTTACGGGGAATCCGAAGAAGAGCTTGACAAAGTGGAATCGGAAATAAAATCCATTTTGGAATCAAAATTGGTTTACGTAAAACCGGCTCTGTTCCAACAGGAAAACGGTTTTAAAACAGTACTGCCAACCGAAACGGACAAACTTTTGGTTCATTCCAAACTTAACTCTTCACCTCTTTCTTCTCTTTTTCCATTTATTTCTTTTGACCTCACTTCCGACAAGGGAATTCTATACGGAATAAACAGACACAACTCTTCGCTTGTTCTTTTTGACCGATTTTCGCTGGACAACTACAACTCAATAACCTTCGCCAAGTCGGGTTCGGGAAAATCCTACGCCACGAAATTGGAAATACTTCGGACCCTCATGTTTGAAACGGAGGTTTTGGTCATAGACCCCGAAAGAGAATATGAATATCTTGCCGAAGCGGTTGGTGGAAAATATTTCAATATTTCACTCAATTCAGAACACCACATAAATCCGTTTGACTTGCCTACGCCGAGAGAAGACGAGTCCGGTTCGGACGTTTTGCGTTCGCATATAATAAACTTAGTCGGACTTTTCCGTATCATGATGGGAGGACTTACACCGGAAGAAGACGCCGTCATAGACCGCGCCATCACGGAGACCTACGCGCTGAAAGATATAACTCCGGATACCGATTTTGGCAATATTGAACCTCCACTTCTGTCCGATTTTGAACTGGTTCTTGCCGGAATGGAGGGCGGGGAGTCGCTGGCTCAACGCCTGTCAAAATACACTCGCGGGACTTGGGCCGGATTTATAAACCGACCTTCAAACGTTGATATAGACGGAAAATTTGTCGTGTTTTCTCTGCGAGACATGGAAGAAGAGCTAAAGCCCGTGGCGATGTATATTGTAACCCACCATATTTGGAATGCCATACGAAAAAACCTGAAAAAACGCCTGCTTGTAATAGACGAGGCATGGTGGATGATGAAATCGGAAGATACGGCATCTTTCCTTTTGGGGCTTGCCAAAAGAGGCCGGAAATATTATTTGGGAGTTGCCACCATCACACAAGACGTTGACGACTTTCTGAAATCCCCGTACGGTCTTCCCATAATCACCAACTCTTCAATACAAATCCTTTTGAAACAATCGCCATCAAGCATTGACAGAATACAAAAGACATTTAATTTAACGGACGAAGAAAAATATCTGCTTTTGGAATCGGACGTGGGAGAGGGGATTTTCTTTGTGGGACTTAAACACGTAGCCATAAAAATAATTTCTTCCTATACCGAAGACCAGATAATCACATCTGACCCTTCACAGCTTTTGGCTATTAAGAAGGCCAAAAACGACCTCAAAACCGCTACAGGATAAAATAATCAGCAAATGAATGAGCAAAGTGAACAACGAAAAAAAATAATTCCTTTCGTGGTAAGCGCCCCTCTCCTTACTTTGGCGGCTATATTTGACGTAGTAAACGGTTTAATCAACTTGATACCGGCAGTAGGACAAACCATTTCCGTAACGGTCACGGTTATCGCTTATATGATTTTCGGCTTAATCTTTTCGTTGATGGGAGTGCGGATTATGACAAAGAAAAGGGCGGCCAGATTCTTTGGTCCGATGTTCATAGAAATGATTCCGATTATAAATGTTTTGCCTGGCATATTCTTAAGTGTTTTGCTCACGATACTCATTCAGAATTTTGAAAGCAAAATAGCCGTGGTAGCGGTAAAAAATGTAAGAAGGGGAAAGAATCTGCAAAACCGATTGAAAAAAGGACTTGGAACGGCCACTGCCGAAAATGCGAGTAAGTTGGTAAAAACGACTGCAAGTTACAGACCGCCACCCTATCCCTCCTCTTTACCTAAAGAATCTTAAACTTTTACCTGCACAAGAAAAAGATTTTGGGGTAGAATATAGTCATGTTGCATGTTACATTGCGTATGAAAACAACACTGAAAAAAACACTTGTAATTCTATTTTTTGCTATTTCTTTTATTCTTCCGGGCGTCGCGCATGCCCAATTCGGCTCTAATATTTCCGAAAACCTTTCTGTTACCTTAAATCCTCCGCGACCGGGGCCTAACGAGCTCACCACTATCCGAGTGGAAAGTTATCTGGTGAACCTGAACACGGCCGAGATAGCGTGGTTTGTAAACGGCACCCTTCAGAAGAAAGCCCGTGGCGATAAAAGTTTTGCTTTTACGACCGGAAACTTAGGGAGTAGGAGCGAGATTACGGTCGTCATTACGTTTGACGACGGCGCGACATACCCTAAAACCTTGACCATATATCCCGCGGACGTAACTTTGCTTTGGGAAACAGAAAGCTACACTCCGCCATTTTACAAAGGCAAGTCGTATTTTCCCCATCAAGGCGTGGTAAGAGCTGTCGCCATTCCCAACATCATAAACTCATCCGGTAGGCGTCTTTCAGTAAATGAAGTTGTTTTTACTTGGAAAAAAGACGGCAGAGTATTGGGGGATAAATCCGGCTTGGGCAAGGACACTTTCATAGCGGAAGGCGGCACACCTTCGCGAACGGTAACAATCGCCGTTGAAGTTACGGCGGAAGACAACCAGTACGTCGCAGAATCGTCTTTTTCAGTAAGTCCCGTAAGGTCAGAAGTCGTCCTGTACGAAAAAAGCCCTCTTTATGGCATTTTTTACAACAACGCTTTAAATTCTCCTTACCAAATGAAAGACCAAGAGGTTGAAGTGGCGGCAGTGCCTTTTTTCTTCACGACCACGGGACGCGACTCGCTCCAATATGCTTGGAATATAAACGGTAGCGCGATTTTAGGGGGACAAGGAGGTTCTCCTGACATCACCTTAAGAAACGATCGCTCTGTCTCCGGTTCTTCTTTTATTTCGCTTCGGGTCACGAACACGGAGAGGATGTTCCAGTTCTCGGACAACAACATTGTTGTTTCTTTCGGCGAATAACACCATGTTAACTAAAAAAATTTTATTGAAAACAGTTTTGGCGGTAGTCGTGTTTGCGATTCTTTTTGGCGTAGGTGACAATGTTATCGCCCAAAGCAACGACACCTACGTGCCTCTTGCGCCGATTGAAGGAACTTTCGCTGAGTCAACGGGAAAAACCAGCTTGACCACATACATAGCCGGCGCGTTTCGCATAGCGATCGCCCTGTGTGGCGTTTTGGCGTTTCTAATGATAGTTATAGGCGGTTTCCAATATATGTCCACAGACGCCATAGGTGGCAAAACGGAGGGCAAAGAGAGAATACTTCAGGCCGTAGGCGGATTGGTGCTCGCTTTGTCTTCTTGGCTTATAATAAACACATTAAACCCCGAACTTCTGTCGCTTGAGGGCATAAACAAAATAGAGCCCCTTAGTGAAAAGATCGCCCAAACAAACCTTTTGTCGCAGTCGGCGCCGGTGCCTACCATAGGCGAGCGATTGAGAGAGGAACGGCGGGAAGTTGAAAGTTTGGAAAGGGAGGCCGAGGCGCTCCAGTCAGCCGGCCAAACTGAAGAAGCGGAGGCCAAGAAAGATGAGGCCCTGTTGGCAAGAGACGAGGCCGTCAGTAATTCCATTAAGGTGACTTCAGCGGGCGTCAATAGGGCATTACAGTCAAACGACCCTGAAGAAGCCCGTAGGGCTTTAAACACTTACGTCACAAGTGTAAGTAAAAGACTTGACAGTTTGCGAAAACAAGAAGTTTACAGCCCGGAAGCCATTGCCGAAATATCGGATTTTCACCGCATGATTTCAGCGAGGTACCTGGAAAAAATTATAGCTTTAGAAGAGTAGTAATATTTAAAATGTCCAGAAAAACCGCGTTTATCATCATAATAGTTATTGTCCTTATTCTTTTGGGCGTTCTTTTTTGGCTTTATAGTTCGCAGAGTGAAAAAGATGGCGGGATGTTCGGAGAGTTTCCAACTTCTCCTATATTTCCGGGAGGCGGTTCGGGAGGTGAAGAAGAACCTACGGAAGAACAGGGGGGAGGGACGTTTACCGAAAACCCGCGCCTTCTTAACAAGATTTCAGAGACCCCCGTGGCCGGAGCGTCTATATTTTCAAAAACAGAAGACGACGAAGAAACAGTGTACATAAGACACGTTGACCGCGGTATAGGAAATATTTTTGAAACAGACCTGCGAACTTTAGAGCAGATTCGCATATCAAACAAAACCATACCGAAAGTTTACGAAGCCCTATGGAAAAACGACGGTAGCGAGGTAATACTGCGCTATCTTGACGAAAGCGAAAGGATAATAAGTTTTCACGCGGAAATATCGGATGAACTGCCGGAAGAAGAGACCTTGCAAGGAACCTTTCTTCCGCAAGGTATTCCTCATATCGCTGTTTCGCCGGACAGTTCTTCCATTTTTTACATTTCTCCGAACTCGGGAGGCAGTACAGGCATAACGGCCGATTTTGACGGGGGAGGCAGAAGTCAGATATGGTCGTCTCCTCTTCGGGAATGGTTGCCATCATGGGCGTCTCTTTCAACCGTCGCTTTGTTTTCCAAACCGGGGTTTGCAGTCGCAGGTTCATTGTTTTTTGTAAACAACCAAAACGGAGCCGTGAGAAATATTTTGAATGATGTTTCAGGTCTTACGGCGTTGCCAAACCCGGACGGAACTCTGATTTTGCTTTCCTCGGGAGACAGGACGGGCTTGAGTACGAGCGTTCTTACCGTTTCAGATGGAAAAACGGAAAACTTTCTGACGACAACTATGCCTGAAAAATGCGTCTGGAGCCGTGAAGAAACATCCACTGTTTACTGCGCGGTGCCTATTACACTGCCTCAAGCCGCTTATCCCGATGAATGGTACAAGGGGAAAGTGTCTTTTCTTGACGACATATGGAAAATTGACGTGGAAACCGGACTAAGTGAATTTGTCGCGAACCTGAAATCGGAATCGGGTGAAGAAATAGACGCCATAGAATTAAAACTATCTCCAAATGAGGACTATTTGATATTCACAAACAAAAAAGACCTTTCTCTATGGTCTTTAAAACTTGAAAACCTTTAGCGTTTTTTTCTGACTCAATTGGTTATTGACTTTTGTTGAATTACGAAATACAGCGACCCCCCAGGGAAAACTCCCAAAAAAGTGACCGCTCCAAGGGCGCTTGCCCGGTCTTAGTCACTTTTTTGGGAGTTTTCCCTGGGGGGAGGGGTAAAGCGGATGTTTAGTAATTCACAATGACTTTGAATTACGCGCTTGTTTTGCCCACATATTTGATCACAATCCTTCTTTCTCTTCCCACACCCTCCGACTCCGTCTTTAAATCACCGACGCCCTGAAACATAGTGTGAATAAGCATTCTCTCGTAAGAAGACATGGGAGGCAGTGGTACATCAACGCCAAAAGAACGCGCTCGTTCGGCCATTATGCCGGCTCTGGTTTTTAGCTCGGCCAAAAGCTTTTCTTGATAGTTGTTTATGTCAACGTAAAACTTGGTTGCCTCTTCATAGTTTTCGTCTCCATGTATATTTTTAGCCGCTATTTTTTTCAAAATAAGATTAAAAGCGTTTAAAGTGCCTCCTCCATTCCCTATAAGAAGCCCTGAGTCATCCGTTTTAACAATAAAACACATCATCCTTCCTGTTTCGTCAGTGCGGACTTCTATGGGCTCATGATTGATATCCATGCGCTCTAAAATGTCGGATATTATACTTTTAATCTTTTCCTGTTCCATAAATTTATTTTCCTCCATACGCCACTTTACCACTAATTTTCTGTTGCGAATCTTTTTGCTGTTTTTCCGCCTTAACCTTGTTCCTCATATACAGCTCCTGTCCAATTGCAAAAAGGTTGCTTGTTATCCAGTATAGAGCTATGACAGAAGGTATGGTGGGAAATATACGCGAAAACGGCGGAAACGGATACAGTATCACAAAAATCAAAATCGGCATCATTATTCTCATCTGCGAATTCAAACTTTTTGCCAAGTCCTGTTTGAAGTCGCCTTTGGCAGAGCCGTTTTGAGACGGCAAAGGCATTGCAAGCCGTATTTGGAAATATTGAGTTAGAGCCGCCAAAAACGCCAATATAAAACTGGACTGGCTCAAGTCAAAAATACCCAAAAAATGCATTCCGACTTCCGACACCGGCACAAAAGAGTACAGAAGGTGCTCCTGAAGAACCGGCAGACCTCTAAAAAACATGAAGTACAGAGAAAGGAGAATTGGAATCTGTATTAAAACCAAAAGAAGTCCTGAAAAAGGGTTTATGCCATTTTCTTTATAAAAAGACATTATGGCGCGAGCTTGCTCTTCTTTGTTGTTTTTATATTTTTCCTTTATTACATTCATTCCGCTTTCCATTTCCCGCATTTTTAGCTGTGTTCTGGTGGCTTTTGTGGAAAGAGGGAACAGCGCCAATTTTATTATCAAAGTAAAGATTATAACCGCAAAACCGGCGTTTCCACCGGGTAAAATACTTATAAGTAGAACCAGTCCGTTATAAAGGGGCCCGTATACCGCCGCGACAAAAAAAGCTTTCATCCGGCTATTGTAGCTTATTTTTCGTCTCTTTTCAAATCAGAATACGCGCTTTTCCAAGCAAATTTTTCATTTCTCCCTCCAAATCATCGCGTTGAAGGTCTGAAATATCGCGTTTAAGAAAAAAAATCCCCGCGAATCCGGACTTTATGACGGGAAAAACGACTCTTAAAACCGCCATCGCTTTTCTTTTTATTTTATTTCTATAGACAGCTTTGGAAGCCAGTCGTTTTGGAACGGCCACGGTAAACCTTTTTTCTTTATCATTTTCAAGTTTCAGCAGGCGAAAGGTTAGAAAAACCGAGTCAAATCTAAATCCGGAACGCAAAACTTGATTAAACAAAGCCGTGGAAACGCGTTTGGATTTTGGTAACATTGGGAGTCCTTAAGAACCTACCTTAAATTACGAGCTATTGGAGTTTACGCCCCCATTAGGAGTGTTGACTTTAGCGGTGAGAGCTTACGGAGAGATTTTTTCTGCCTTTTCTCATTCTCCTTTTAAGAATATTTCTGCCTGATTTGGTTTTTGAGCGAACTAAAAACCCGTGTGTTTTGGCTCTTTTTCTCTTTTTTGGTTTGTAAGTAAATGACATGGTGTGTAGCGTGTAGCGTGTAGCGTGTAGCGTCAGAGTATTTCTTTCCCGGCGTTACACGTTACAAGTTACACGTTTTAGATTATGGTATTACACGTTACAAGCTACGCGTTTCGGTTATCCACAATTAATACACATATTATTAACATAAACGGATGTTTTTCACAAGTTTTAATTTACGCTCAAAGGAGTATACTGTGATGACTTAACTTCTGTAACTAAACAATCTTCACTCTCTTTGCAAGCATCTTTCTAACTTTTTGCGATTCGGTCTCGGGTTATAAGTTATTAGTTTGATTATATATGGACAACAAACAACTCTGGGACAGCGCGCTTGTTGATATTGAACTTTCTGTTTCAAAGGCCAATTTCAGCACATGGTTTAAAGACACTTACGTCCTCAAACAAGAGGGTGGAACGGTACATTTGGCTGTTCCCAACCCATTCGTGCGTACGTGGCTTCAGGACAAGTATCATAAATTTATCCTGAAATCACTGCGTAACCTTTCTGAAAATGTCCGCTCTTTGGAGTATATAGTCGCGAAAAACGATCAACGGAAAACAGAGAATCGTAATCCGTTAGGTAGCCAACCCATAAACTCCAATACAGAACTGCCACTCGAAGAAAACCGTATAAACAAAGACAGTAATTTAAACCCGCGCTACACTTTTGAAGCCTTCGTAGTCGGACCTTTTAATGAGCTGGCCCATGCCGCCTCCCAAGCAATAGTAAAAAGGCCGGGAAGTGTATACAACCCTCTTTTTGTCCATGGAAACACAGGGCACGGCAAAACACACCTTATACAAGCAATCGGCAACCAAATAAAGAAGAATTTTCCGGAAAAAAAGGTTTATTACATAAACTCGGAGCGTTTCGTAACCGAGCTTGTAAACGCCATCCAATCAAACAGAATAAACCAATTCAAAGAAAATTATCGGAAATACGACGTTTTGATAATGGACGACATTCAATTCGTGGCTAATAAAGAAAAAAGCCAAGAGGAGCTTTTCCACCTTTTCAACGGCCTTTACGAAAACAACAAACAAATCATATTTTCATCCGATAAACATCCGAACTTTATTCCAAACCTTGAAGACCGATTAAAGACACGTTTTGCCGCCGGAATGATAGTGGATATACCCGCCCCCGACCACGAATCTCGCCTCGCAATACTAAGGACCAAGTTCTCTCAACATGACGTTTTGATGTCCGATGATGCCCTTGAATTTATAGCGGTAACCACGGGGGGCAGTGTGAGGGAATTGGAAGGTCTCGTGAACGGAATAATATGCCAAACGCATTTAAAAGGCAGGGAACTTAACATAAATGAAATAAAAGGCCTTGTAAAAAATAATGACCAGCCAAAAAAGGCGGTGGCAATAAAAGATGTTATAAAAATAATAGCCGACTTTTATAACATAGAGGAACAGAGCATATATGAAAAAACCAGACGAAAGGAAATAGTGAAGCCAAGACAACTGGCTATGTATATTTTAAGAGAAGAGTGTAATGTTTCTTTCCCCCTTATAGGCCAAAAACTTGGAGGTCGCGACCACACCACCGTCATACATTCTTGTGAAAAAATAAAAAATGAATTGAAAACCGATTCCATATTAGCAGGGGAGATCACTCAAATAAAATCCATGATAAGTTGAAAAACCTGTTGATTACCTGTTGAAAACCTTCTTATATCCACTGGATAACCCGCTAAAAACTTTAAAGTTTTCCACAGGTAACATTTAAATTTTTTACTTAACCCCAAACAATCCCACTCAACACAAAAGTAATCCACAGTTAAAAACATTAAAAACACTTTATTTTAAAGCACCAAACCCATAACATCCCCATATCCACACCCTTAGTAGTAGTAATAATCTCTTTAAATATAAAATATACTAAAATGAAGGAACAACAAGGTCTTAAAATCAGTTGCGTTAAAGAAAAACTCAAACAAGCGCTTTTTCTTGTTGAAAGGGTGACAGGAAGAAACACTACGTTACCGATACTTTCTTGTGTTTTATTGAAAGCTAATGATAAAAAAGTTTCGTTGCAAGCGACAAATTTGGATATGGGTATAGATGTTACTTTTCCCGCCAAAGTTGAAAATGAAGGTGTTTCGGCCATTCCCGGCAGTGTTTTGTATTCTTTTGTTTCAAATTTACAAACAGAAGGCGGTGTTTCTTTTGATGGACAAAATGGCGCTGTTTCTATTTCTTCGGAGCAAAATAAAACTTCAATAAAAACATTAAACCATGATGATTTTCCAACAATACCAAAACTTTCGGGGGAAGATTTGTTTACTATGCCGGCTTCGGATATTGTCAGGGGTTTTAAGTCAGTTTGGTATAGCGCGGCGGTTTCCAGTATGAAACCGGAGCTTTCGTCGGTATATATTTATCCCGATGGTCAGACGGTTGTTTTTGTGGCGACTGACTCTTTTCGGTTGGCGGAAAAAAGGGTGAAAAGAAAACAAGATAAAAAATTTCCACCCATCCTTGTTCCGTTTAAAAACATCCCGGAGATGATAAAAGTTTTGGAGGCAAAAAACGAGGATGTTGAGGTTCATATAGGTTCCAATCAGGTTTCTTTTGTTTTTTCCGATGTCTATTTAACATCAAGGATAATAGAAGGGTCGTTCCCCGACTATAAGCAGATTTTGGCAAAAGAATTCAAAACAGAAGCCATTGTGTTAAAACAAGACCTTTTAAGTTCGCTAAAAATCGCTTCTGTGTTTTCCGATAATTTCAACCAAGTAAATATTTCAGTTGACCCTCAAAAGAAAAACTGTGAGATAAAAACAAAAAACAACGAGATAGGTGAAAACTATAACACTTTAAAGGCGTCGGTAACCGGAGAAGCTGTTGATATAAGTTTTAACTATAAATACATTTCGGACTGTCTTGCTTCCATTGAAGCGGATAGCGTTTCTCTCTCCTTTAACGGGTCCGGTAAACCTCTTGTAATAAGGGGTGAAAATAACTCCACATTCACTTATTTGGTGATGCCTATGAATAAATAGTGGTAGGACAGTGGATTAGTTTGATGGGTTGGTTCTACTCTGGATACTTTTTTGTTGCTATGCATCAAATATCTATTTATTTAGAAAAATTTAAAAACGCCGAAACAGATGCTGTTTCGGCAAAAACCGCTATTATTGAAGCTGTTTTTGAGGTTGTGAAGCGTCCTTTGAAAAAGGAAAACGTTTCTTTTGAGAATGGCAGGATAAAAATAATGGCTGGGCCCGCTCTTAAGAGTGAAATTTTTATGCGTCAAAAAGAAGTGTTTGCCGCTATTGAGTCAAAAATAGGAAGGAAGATTGAAAAGTTTTTTTGAAATTTGGGTGAGAGTGTGAGCAATTACTTTTTGCTGCAGCTCAACGGTTATTAACCTTGAATTACGAAATGTTGTTGAGGCGAGGTTTGAGAGGCGCCTTCGGAGGCGCGACTGGCGCCGGAGAGAGGAGATTTTTAGTAAAAAATCTCCGTGCGCCACGAAGACCTCGCCGAAAAAGACATTTCGTAATTCACAGTTATTAAATACCCGACACTGTAAAATCAATACTCGCTTCTTTACTGTTTAAGAACTCGTCATAAGCAATGACTTTCAGGATGTTTGTACCGCTTATGTTTGGAATATTGATTGGTGTAAAACTGAAAAGAGGATTGATGTTTTTTGCCTCTCCTATGTACGCCCCGTTTATGAAAACTTCAAATTTTTGCAGAGGGTAAACCCCGTCGTAGTTTATGGAAACCGTTATGCGATCGTTTGCAAGGTGGGGGGTATTGGCAATCGGCGTGATTATGGAAACATCGCGTATGTTTGAAGGGTTTCTGATGTCGTCTCTCGCCCCCGGAATAATATCAGGTGTTTCGTCCATGTAGCCGTTTTGAATAGCCCAAAGCCGAACCGGATATTCCCAGTTTGCGTACTGGGAGTCGTTTCCGGGATTTGTTGGCGAGTCGCCTTGCGGGTTGTCCTTGTCAATCCAGTTAAGTATTGAGTGGACTGATGTAAGAACTTTTTCCTGTTTCAACTCTTGTGGCGTGTGTTCCGTAGCCAACCCTCCTGTGTAAGCGTCTATGTAGTAGACGTCTCCGCCTTTCCAAATACCGCGAAGTATCGGTTTTAGGTCCTCGGTTTTTGAAGGCGACGGTTCGGGAAACGCTTCAGTGTCTTTTGTTTTGAGCGCCTCTGTCATATAGGCGTGCCAAAGGGGCAGAATGCTCGCGCTTGATGCCTTACCTATCGGGCGGTTATCGTTATTGCCCACCCAAAGGCCCGTGGCAAGGTTTTTGGTATACCCCAAGACCCACAGGTCTCTGACGTCATTTGTTGTACCGGTTTTTATAGCGACGTCGTGTCCGGGTATAACCATGTACTGGTTGACCCTTCCGAAAACCGGCGCTCTGGCTTGCGAATCGCTTAAAATGGCCGATATTTGCAAAGTTATCTGTTCGGGAATAACTTGCCGTTCGTCTTGTTTAAATTCTTCCAGTATTTTACCATCCGGCGTTTCCACTCTAAGTATAGAGGTTGCCGGATTTCTTTTACCGCCGTTTGCGAACACCGAATAAGCGGATGCCATATCAAGAGGCGACACCTCGCCTCCACCCAAAACCAAAGATAATCCAAGGCGGGAAGGGTCGTTAAGAGAAGTAATCCCTAAATCTCTCGCTGTGTATATCGCGTTCTGTACTCCAGTAAGATATAGGACTTTTACTGAAGGGACGTTGGCGGACTGGGCCAAGGCGTCTTTCATCATAATTGGACCGGAAAAACCGCCTGTAAAGTTTTTCGGGCTGTAGCACGGGTATTCATTTGAAAAGTCATGAGGTTCGCAAGAAGATGAAAACTGTGTCTGTAAGTCAAAAATAACCGTTTCCGGCGTGTATCCTTTTAAGAAAGCCGAAGCATAAACGATGGGTTTAATAGATGAGCCGGGTTGGCGGTACGCTATCGCGACGTTAAAATTTCCGTCTATTTCCGTGTCAAAATAGTCGCGAGAGCCGACCATGACCAGTATTTGGCCGGTTTTCGGGTCTATGGACACCATGGCGCCATTTTCGGCATCCCATCTTTCTTTGTTATCTTTCAAAAAACTTGCCACAAGTTCTTGGGCTTTTTCCTGTAAACCGTAGTCAAGGGTGGTTATGACTTTAAATCCTCCGCTTTGTACCGCGTCTTTGCCGTATTTTTTTTCAAGATACTCTCTTACAAAAAAGACGAAATGCGGAGCTTTGATTCCGGTTTTCTGTTGTTCTTTGAACTCTACCTCTTCTTTGAGGGCTTCCTGGTACTCTTCTTCGCTTATAAAACCGCTTGCTTTCATTCTGTGTATAACAAAATTTTTCCTCTGTTCCAGTTTGTCGCGGTTGTTGCCGTAGGGGGAGTAGTACGTGGGGGCGTTGGGAAGGGCCGAGAGATAAGCCGATTCCGCTATAGTCAGGTCTTTGGCGTCTTTGCCGAAAAACGACTGACTGGCTTCTTGTATGCCGTAAACACTGCCTCCGTACGGCACTTCGTTTAAGTAGATGGCCAAAATCTGTTCCTTTGAAAAAGTTCTCTCAAGCTTTAAAGCCAAAACCCACTCTTTCAGTTTTCGTGAAATTTTCTTTTCAGATGTCAAAAGGGCGTTTTTTATAACCTGTTGGGTGATGGTGGAACCGCCTTGCGAAAATTCTCTGTTTTGCAGGTTGACAAAAACCGCTCGTAAAAAAGCCACCGGTTTTATACCTTTGTGTTGCCAAAATTCGTCGTCTTCTATGGCAACGGTGGCGTTTTTTATGTTAGTGGAAATTTCAGTGTAGGGAACAACGGAGCGTTTTATGTTTTCATGAACGTCGTACAGAAGTATTTCTCCCGTGCGGTCGTAGATTTTGGTGGACTCGGACACTTTCCTTTCATCAAAAGTGGAAAGATCGGGAATTTTAAAAGTGGAAACCCATAAAAGACCGGCTCCGGCAAGAAAAAGGAAAGCCATGCTTGCCACGATAGCCGCTTTTTTTATAAAACCTTTGAAAAGGCGAGCTTTTTTACGAACCATAGGGGTATATTATCATACTTTAAGTTGGGACAGATGAAAGTCACGCGTATTACAAATTCAGTATTTTATGTTACATTATTAATCATGTCAGAAAACATAGACGCTAAAATCAACGCGGTATTACGGCGAGGTGTCGCGGAGTTTATTGATCCGGAAGGAAAATTCAGCGAAAAACTGATGAAAAAAGTTCGGGGGGAGTACGAAGGCGACATCGTGATAAAGCATGGTGTTGACCCGACTCGTCCCGATATTCATCTTGGGCACGCCGTTGTTCTTAGAAAACTTCGCGCCTTTCAGGAGCTTGGTTGTAAAGTTATTTTTCTGATTGGCGACTACACTACTCAAATCGGCGACCCCACGGGAAAAAGCAAAGTCCGTCCGGAACTTGAACAGAAAGAAATAGAGGAAAACATGAAAACCTACGTAGATCAAGTTGGTAAGATTCTGCTTACTGACAAAAAGGTTTTCTCTTGGATAAGAAACTCCGATTGGTTCACCGCTATTACCGACTTGGGTTTTCCGTCCGGTCACACTGTCAGTTTAAACATTAATCAGGACGGCAAGCAGGTTACTATAAATTACGATGCCAACTCTTTTCCCGGCAAAGCTGCTGTTTTTGAGAAAACGCGAATGCAGGCAAAAGAAAATCCAGACAAAGGTGTGGCGGTCATAACATTACGCGGTTTTCTTTGGACTTTGAGACGCGTGTCACACAGCCGTCTTATCGCCCGTGATATGTTTCAGGAGCGAATCAATAAAGGCGAGGAACTTTACATGCACGAGATGATGTATCCGGTTCTTCAAGGAATTGATTCGTATGTTCTGTCAAAAATTTACGGCTCTTGCGATTTGGAAATAGGAGGCACAGATCAGACGTTTAATATGCTTTTTGGCAGGGACGTTATGAAAATAAACGGCGTCGCGGAACAAGCTGTTATGACGGTGCCTTTGCTTTCAGGAATAAGTGGAGACGAAAAAATGAGTAAGAGCGCCGATAATTATATTGCCATCACCGACAGTCCGGAAGACATGTACGGTAAAACAATGTCGTTGCCCGACAGTTCCATTGTTTCGTATTTCGCTTTAACGACTTACGCGAGCGATGAAGAGAGAGAAGAAATAAAGGTCAAATTGGAAAAGGGAAGTGTAAATCCTAAGGAAATAAAAATGCGTTTGGCTAGAGAAATCGTGGCCTCTTATCATGGCGAAGAAAAAGCCGAGGGTGCTGAAAAGGCCTTTGAAGAGACGTTCAGGGCGGGTAAAATGCCCGAAAATGCGCCGGAAACAGTAGCGCAGAATGGGTCAAGTTTGGCGGACATTCTGATTGCTTCAGGAACCGTGGAGTCAAAAACCGAGTTCAGGCGACTTATTGAAAAAGGAGCAATTTCTGTTGTTGGCGGGGAAAAGCTTCCACCCGATCCTAAGATAACAGTAACAAACGATATGGACATTCGCGTGGGCAAACACCGGTTTATAAGAATTAAAGTAAAGTAAAAAGAAAACCTCCGCCAAGCGGAGGTTTTCTTTTTACAGTTCGTCAATGTCGTCAAAGGTGTCCTCTATCAAACCAAGCCCGTCCTCTTTTTCGGCGAGTTCGTCAAGCGAAGCATCGCCTTCTTCCAAGCTCGCGGTTTCTTCTAAATTTTCTTCTTCCATATTAAAAATTATTTGCCTATAATTTCAGTCCAACAAATATATTTTTACCAAAAATAAAAAAAATTGCAAGGAGATAACTCGTGGAGCAAAAATCATGTAATACGAAACATGGAACATGGAACATGGAACATGGAACTACGAATTCAGAATTACAAAGCGTGAATTTCTAATGAATAATGAATTTCGGATTCAAAATTCATTATTCGTATGGCACTTTGTTCCATGTTACAAGTTCCGTGTTGCAAGGCATTTTTCCGTGGCGAAAAACGTGAGCCCCACCGCTATGGCGTCATACTCGTCGTCTTGTTTTTTGTGTCCGAGGGGAAGAGTTATAAGCCGAGAAATCATGGATATTACTTGATGCTTGTCACTGCGTCCGTATCCTGTTACGGCGATCTTTATCTGCAAAGGAGTATATTCGCATATTTTGAGACCTGCTCTGGCCGCTTCATAGAGAATTACTCCTCGCGCTTCGGAAACCGACATGACCGTTTTGTGGTTGGTGTTTAGGAAAAGTTTCTCAACGGCGAGAGCTTTCGGCTCGTATTTTTTTATGACATTTTCAAGCTCTGTTCCTATAAGACGTAATCTTTCCGCGTGAGGCAACTTGGAGGAGGTTTTGAAACATTCCGAAAAAAGAAGCTCTTCCGCCAATATTTTTTTTCCAGAATACCCAACCTCTCCTCTTTGAGGAGGAGGGGTGTTGGGAGAGGAGATATCCGCGGGTGAGGTGGGGGAATAAGTAGGTGTACCAACCTGTCCCAAATCTTTTGAAAGAAATTGGAGAGTATTTTCATTGATATCCTCTTTGACGGGTTGAGGATAAGGGTTTGGAGTGGAAGGAAAACCCGGCAATTTCTTTCCGAGCAGAGAGTTGCGCAGGATGCTTTCTTTTTTCTCCAAAACGGCTATTCCCAGGCGTTCGTAGCCGGGATCAATGGCGAGGACGCGTGTAGCGTATGGCGTATAACGTATAGCGTTTAAAGTCATTTGTTTTTTAGGCCAATTAGTATACCCCACAGCATTTTGCCAATTCGTTCCGCAAGTTTGATTAGCTTGTCGTGTTCCTTTTCCTTCAGATAATTTTGCGTAAGTGAGAAATAGACAAGATATTTACTTTCTTTCAGTGAGCCGTAAGAAATTTCTATAAAATTTCGGAGTACCTCTTTTCTTTGCCTGGCGTAACCTTCAATATAATTTAAAACAATGGACAACGAAGCTCTGCGTAGTTGCGAAGTTACTCCAAACATCTCGTCTTTAGGGAAACTTTTTGTCACTGCGTAAACCTCTCGCGCGTACTCGTCTAATAACCGCTTCAATTCTTCATGATAAGTTTTGTGTTCCATCTTTCGTTACACGTTACACGCTACACAATTTTTATTCTGCATTGGTTACAACTTCTTGCACTTCGTCGTTATTTTCAAGCTCTTCGGCAAGCGCTTCCAGTTTGACGATGTCGTCTTCAGATAGGGCAATAGTAGTAGTCGGTTTCCATTCGCCGGTTGCCGGTTGCTTGGTGAATGCCCACAAGGCGGAACCTTGGGCGGCCAGAGAGTAGCCGTTTTTGGAAAGAATAAATTTTACTTCCTGGGCCGCCTTGTTTCTGTTGTCGGTCAGCGCTTCTATAAGCATCGCAACCCCACCCGGCCCGTAGGCCTCATAGACAATCGCCTCCATGGCGGTTTTCTGTTCCGTAGCTCTTTTAATAGCCCTTTCAATGTTGTCGTTTGGCATATTTTCGGCCTTGGCGCGCTCAATGGCCGTTTTAAGTCCGGGGGAATTCCTGTTTCCACCCGATTTTTTAGCTTCATCGGTAATACTCTTGGCAAATTTGCCGAAAATCTTTGATTTAGCGGCATCTGTCTTGCCCTTTTGGCGTTTTATTTGAGACCAGCGATTGTGTCCTGACATTTTTTTATATGGCTAATCACTTTTAACGCGTCTATCTTTCTTTTTGCGTGTTTAAGAATAGGGAATATTGCGGAGAGAAGAAGGTTGAGGTCTCGTCTATTATATATAAAAATTCCATACACGTCTTTATTTGATACTATACCATTCATAACAGACCCTTTAGCTCGCACAAAATGAAGTTTGGTATCAATTGTAAGTTTGGGAAGTATGATGGATTGTATTGCCGACATTATCTCCTTGTCCTGGCTTTTCATGCTGAAGAATGGCTGTGTCCTCGGATTTAGTCCAAAAGACCCCTCCGCGTCTATGTAGCCGGCAAGAAAAGAAAGTGAACAGGGTACGGAGCTTAAAATCCATGATGCAATTTTTTCTTCCTTTGGAAAGAGAAAAAGAAAAGAATTATTCAAGAAACATCTAACTTTCGTAGCTCCTCGTTTGTCTGGTCCGTTCGCTTTAACATAGCCGTACGGTTCAAACAAACGAAACATCAAATCGACCTGATCTTGCTTAGTACTGTTTGTATGTACCTGGACAGTGGGGCTGTTCGGGTGTGTTTTTCTGACATGCAGATCTCCCAAGCGAAATCCTATGAGGTAAGACATTTCTTCTTTTGTCCCGTCGAAATCTTTCCTTGGGTATTTGGGCTTAGTAAGAGCCTTTCCTTCCTGAATTGTACGCGTCTTGATTTTGTATCGCGACAGTCTCTCCATTATGGTATTTTGGCTACAACAAAAAACCTTGGCTATTTGGTAGGAGCTTAAACTCTTCCGGATATACAAATTCTCCAAACGAACCCTGGAGATTTTTATAAAATTGGGCATAGATTAAGTGTACCACGTTTTATGACCCGTCATGGTTTAGAAAGTAGATAGTAATAAGTAGTTAGTAGCATAAGAAAAAACCGATAAAATTGCCACTGTTGGCTTTGTTATGTATCATAGTAGCTATGTTTAACTAATATCGCATGCGAACGTAAGATAACAACAATGAAAGATTTTTTGGAACAGCCAAATCAAAATCCGGAAATTTCTCTGGACGAAAGAGTCAAGTTGCGCAAGCTGATGCAGGTCGCCATGGCAGAGAAATTTTACGGTTTTTCTTCAGGCGAAAAACTGCTTGAGTGGATAGATAAATATCCTAAAGATTTTGGTGACACGATTGATTCTCTCCAATCCGAAAAAAATATTGACCTTGTCGCGATTTATAAAAACGACCCCGAACGAGCCCTGCTTCTGGCAGAGGACACTCTGTACGCCAAACAACCTTCAAAGTTCAACCAAAATTCTTAGAAATACACCATGTCAGAACACTTTGAAAGCCCCACGCTGATGGAAAAGACCGCGGATGAAAGCTCTAAAGAGCTTTTTCTTTTGGGGACAATTTCTCTGTGTTAAGAGAGGGATGAAAGGGATTTTTAGAGAACATTTCTTGCTGTTTCGCGGCTTTCTTTTGAATTATCTTTGGTAATTCGGCAAAAAGAGTTTCAAATTTATCGGTAACAACAAGTTCAATCATGATAAACTGAAAAGTTACTTGATGAGGGCATTCAGGGATTTGACTTTTCGAAACCTGCCTGCTTTGTAGTCCTGTTCCGACTGCTCTATGGTTTTCAGAAAATCAGGATTAAGCATGCCGAAGTCCGCCGCCAGCCGTTCTAAGCGGTTGGCATCCATTTCCACGACAATCTTCCTGTTGCGAGAAGAAGCGGTTTTTCTCCTCGGTTTTATTGTGAAGGTAATGCTGGTCATTACATTATAATAACAAAAATTAGTGAAAATTCAATTGATTCAACGGATTTTTATCCAGCAAAAAAGTCAGTATAGAGACAAACTTTTGAAAATTTAGTTCGGCGCTCAAAAATGTGTGCGCGGAATAAATCCCCGCGGGGCTATGGGTCGGGCGGTTTCCTTCGCTCCTTACGGAGCTTAGGAATACCGAAGACGGAATTGAACAAAAAAGCAGTGTGAGTGTGTTTGAAAAAACTCTCTCCTCTAAACACCGCTCTTTGGTTCATATAATTTCTGTCGCTCTCGGCCCGTAGCCCCGCGGGGATTTTTTGCATTTTTCTGCGCCTTAAATCTTTAAGAAAGTCGCTGACGATAACCCTCGTTTTAAAACAAGAGAAAAATTAGATGAGTAAGTTATAGCAATTTCTTCTGCAAATTTTTTGGAACTTGGAGACCCAGATGCGTATAGCCACGCGGGGTAAGAACGCGACCGCGAGGAGTTCTCTCTAAAAACCCGAGCTGGAGCAAATACGGCTCGTGCACTTCTTCTATGGTCGCCTGTTCTTCTGACAGCGCCGCCCCTAAAGTATTGAGTCCCACGGGCCCGCCGTCAAATTTGTCCGCTATGGCGAGAATCAGCGTCCTGTCTGACTGGTTTAGCCCCGCGCTGTCAATACCGAGAAGTTCCAAGGTCTCTTTAACCAGTTCTGTGGTTACCTGCCCCTTGCGCACTTGGGCCAAGTCCCTCGCGCGTTTCAGTAAAAAATTCGCCGTGCGGGGAGTAAAGCGGCTGCGTCTTGCGATTTCTCTGCATGCGTCATTTTCTATTTCAACCTGCAGGATATTCGCCGACCTTTCTATTATTTTTGCTATTTCATCGTCGGTGTAAAATTCAAGACGATGCACGCCGCCTGAAAAACGGCTGCGCAGAGGAGATGAAAGAAGAGCGATTCGAGTTGTTGCGGCGATTAACGTAAAAGGCGGTAAATCAAGCTGTATTGTCCGCGCCGACGGCCCTTTTCCGATTATAATATCCAAAACGCCGGATTCCATCGCCGGATAAAGAACTTCCTCTACGGCTTTGTGGAGTCGGTGTATTTCGTCTATGAACAAAACGTCGCCTGGGGAGAGGTTAGTCAATATGGAAGCGAGATCGCCCACCTTTTCTATTGCCGGCCCGGACGTTATTTTTATCTGCGCGGTCATTTCACGGGCGATAAGGTGAGCCAAAGTCGTCTTGCCAAGACCGGGCGGTCCGTAAAAAAGAAGATGTTCCGGCGGGTGGCCTCTTTCGGCTGCCGCTTCAAGCAGTATTTTCAAGTTGCTTTTGATTTTTTCTTGGCCGATGTACTCATTCCAAATGCCGGGACGCAGGGTCTGGTCTAAAAATACGTCTGCTGTGACTGCTGATGAGGTCGGAGAGTTGTTATCCTTGTTTTCCATTTGTATATTTTACCAGAGACGCCGAGGACTCTTTACTTGACACAAAAGTTCTTTCGTGCTAAACTTGCTTTTCAAGCAGAAACAACAGGGCGTATGCCTTGTTGTTTAAAATGTTCCAGAACAGTACTCTCTAAGCAAACTATGTGTATAAACGAGGACGTTTCGGTATTCCGCTTTGGCGTGACCGCGGAAACTATCCTTAGTTAATATGCGAACTTTTACCCAAAATAAAAGTCTTGCTTAGAGAATGTTGGGCTGGAACATTTTTGTTTTTCTTTCTTTCCACTATACTTGTGGCGAGAACTTATGCAATAGGCACAAACGGTAAAAAGTGTTTTGTAGTATTCATGTTACATGTCTATCTCTATCACTCTCTCTAATTCTTCAAACGAAGTCACTCCTTCTAATATTTTCAAGAGTCCGTCCTGTTCCATGGACAAAATTCCTTGTGGCGCGGCCGCTTTTTTTATTTCTCTCTCACTGGGGTTGTTTAAAACCATGACCTCTACCGCCTCATCCGCGATAATTGCTTCAAAAATGCCTATTCGTCCTTTGTACCCCGTGTGGTCGCATTTGTCGCAACCGTTTTTTTCAGGCGTCCAAACAACCGAAACGTTTGTCGGTTTGGCGTCTTTCGGCAAAGAAGCGATTATTTTATCTGCTATGTCTTTCTGTCTTCCTTCAAGGGCGACTTCTTTTTTGCATTGGTCGCAAAGACGGCGCACGAGACGTTGCGCCATGGCCGCGTTTATGGCAGAGAGCATGACTTTAGGATTTATGCCAAGGTCAAGAAGTCGGGGAAAAGCTCCGGCGGCATTGTTGGTGTGAAGTGTTGAAAAAACAAGGTGGCCGGTTAAAGCCGCGTTTATAGCTATAGAAGCTGTTTCTTTGTCGCGGATTTCGCCCACTAAAATAACGTCCGGGTCTTGGCGCAGAGCGCTTCTTAGTCCGGAGGCGAAAGTGTAGTCCTTGTCCCTATTGACTTGCGTTTGGACTATGCCGGGCAGGTGGTATTCTATTGGGTCTTCTATTGTTATGATTTTCACTCCCGGGTCGTGGACTGTTTTCAGAAAAGAGTAGAGGGTGGTGGTTTTTCCGGAACCGGTGGGGCCTGTCGTAAGAAGCATGCCGTTGGGCTTTTTGATTTCCCGCATCAAAATGTCAAACAGTCGTTTCGGTATACCCATTTCGTCCAGTGAAACCGAAATTGCTTCCGGATTTAAAACTCTAAGAACAAGCGATTCGCTGTACGCTCCGGGCAGAATAGACGTTCTGATTTCAATGTCGTCTCCTTCCAGTTTTATGCTGAAGCGTCCGTCTTGAGCCGAAGTTTTGACGTTTAATTTCAGGCCGGATATGAGTTTAACCCGCGAGATAACAAGTCGGTATGTTTCGTGGTCAAACTGCAGTACTTCTTTTAGGACGCCGTCCAAGCGGTAGCGAAGACGAACATAGGTTTCCTCCGGCTCAATATGGATATCAGAGGCCTTAAGAGCCAAAGCGCCGGCTAAAATTATTTCCACGATACGCGACACCTTTAAGCTCTTTTTTAGGGTCAAAACTTCCTCCAGGATTTTCTTGACGTCCGGCAAAGAGCGCATTTTACCAAGAAGGTCTTTTACATCTTCGTTTGAAATTTCAAAAGCGCCGGCTTTGCTTTCGGTCGCGAAAGAAAGGTCTTTGTACAAGTTCCAGCATTTTTCCAAACTGGCAGTGGTAGCCATGAAAATCTGAACCTCGTATCCTTTGGCGGACAGGTCCTCGGTGATTTTTTGGGACTCCGGATTGTTTGGAGAAGTCAGAGCGATTTGGAGTTTTTTGCCGACTTTGGCAAAAGCGGCTATCTTGGCCGTTCGCGCTTGATTTTCAGGTATTGTCCGCAAAGCGTCCATGTTTATTGATAGGGGAGTAAGGTCAATGTATTGGACTTTATACTTGACTGCCAACCCGCGCAAAAGCTCTTCCTCTTCCGATTTACGAAGAGCTTCAAGTTTCTGTTTTTGTTTTTCTTCGTCAAAAGTTACCATAGAGCGTGAAGCGTGTAACGTGTAACGTATAGCGTGTAGCGGGGAACGGGGAACGGGGAACGGGGAA
The DNA here is from genome assembly GCA_030699905.1 of bacterium. NCBI lineage: Bacteria > bacterium. The sequence continues at coordinate 5,298 of JAUYKQ010000022.1, read as the reverse complement.
CCGTTAAATTTTCTTTTATTATAACTTTTTCTCGCAAAGTTAAGTAGAGTTGACGTCAGCATGAAAGTATGCTTTTATACCAAAAGAGTAAAAGGAGAGAAAACAGTGAAAAAAGGAATGAAATGAATTTGAAAATCTTCAGCTTGGGACTTGCGACGGCTCTTGCCGGCTGTGGCACGACAGAGCAGAAATCGTCTACTGTCGCGCCTGAAAATATGACGCGTTACACGCTCGTCATTTACGACAAAACACCCGGGAGGGAAAGGGAAGTCGCGACTTTACCGCCGTACGAACCGGTAAAGCAGACGGTTCCTGCGCGGGCAGGTTCTTACTTGGTGGCCTATGGTTTTGACCACGGCGGTAATTATGTCGGCTGGGCAAGCATGTATATAAAGCCGGATCAGAGGGCGTGTTACAACCTGTCGCCATATTGGGTTGCCTACGACATGTTGGGGTACAAGGGTTCGTACTATCAAATGTACGGACATAGATACGAGCCGAGCTATAGTTATGGCTTTCGCTTAGGATACCACTATCCGCCGATTGGTTTTTCGCCGGTTGTGAAAGTTTATCCTTGGGTTATCCGATATCTTGAGGCGCCTGCTTTGCCATGAACACTCGCGTCTGTATGGCTGTGTGGACGAAGATGTACACAACTCATTTTGTCAGTCGGTTGTTTTAAGAGACGGCTTTTGTGGCCGTCTCTTTTTCCGTAAAAACTAACCCCTCACACTCTTAATTCTCCCTTTTGTAAAGGGAGTACCCGAGTCGGCGAGGGGGAGGGATTTTTAAATCCTCCGTCATCGGAATGACCACCCTCCTTTAGAAAAGGAGGAATAAAACCACTTTCTGATAGGTGTGAGGGGTTACCGAAAAATGCTTGACTCTTGGTTAAAGAGGTTGTATAATTAAAAGAGAACAGTTGTAAAAAAAAACAAAACCCGCGACAAAGCAGGGGAAAGGAGAAAGATGGACTTTTTAGAAAGTTTAGCGCCGATAGTGTTATTGCTCCTCTTGGTCGGATCTTTTGGGGGAGGAAAAGGAATGGGTTTCTTTCTTTTTCTCCTTGTACCGTGGCTTCTTTTGACACAGTGCGGAAACGGAAGAAAAGAAGATACGGTTATGGTCAAAAGGACTTTAGTGGCCGGTGGTAACAAAGGGACGGAAAAGTCATTTCCGCTACCGGAAACTTCAGTGGTTCAAGACCCAGAGGTCAAGAGTAGAGAAGAAAGCTTCCTCGCATCTCTTCAGAGCGGAGCGCAGTCGGCTGAAAGTGAAGAGGAGGAAGGAAAAAAGGCATTTCTGCGGGCTCTGGGTATGTCTATTCCACCTCCACCCGCCACTGCAAACGTGACGGAAAAAACAAGAGTCGCTGAGCCGAAAGAAAAAGAGCCACTCAAAAAACCGGAGACGGTTGACGAATGGCAACTTCTCGCCCAAGTGGTGAGGGAAAGACAGGAGGCAGGGAAGAAGCCGATTCCTTACAACTTGGCAACAATACCCAAGGAAGAAGTTAAGCCGACGCCGCCGGTTCCTGCAAAGAGGGAACGGAAGCCCTTTGCGACCACGCGGGACGTTGATCCGAGGCAGTACATGTGGATGACACCGGATTTGCGGCCGTCTCGCGAGCCGAGACATTCCCATGTCGCGCCACCCCATGTCGTTGTGACTTCCGGGCCGCGGTACGGAGGACACACGGAAACGGCGGATGTGCCGTACGTGCCCGGACAGAGTCGCATGGTTCACCAAGCAAGGGAAGAGAAGACATCTTGGTTTAGGAGGATGTTCCATGGCGGGGGTTCCTTGGAACTCTACGTCAACAAAAACGTCCGGCCGGCCGTAAATTCCAAAGGTGTGCCCTACGGGGAAAACACCTTCCGGCAGACGACAGAGGTTGATGTAGACCTATATCGGTACGGTAACAATAAAAACCGTAGCCGGTCGTACGACCCGTCCCGCGACTACTACGGTGGTCGCTGAAAAGGGGAAATTTCAAAGGCGCGCACTGTCAGTGCGTGCCTCTTTTTTATAAATGCAAAAAGGTGTAATCTATTGTTTACTTTGAGTTACGAAACTCGCTTCCGATGTATTTCTTTTCAATTTCGAGCGAGGCGAAGCAAAAATTATGAGGCATATACAGAGTATCTGTTGAATAATTTTTGCAAAGACGTAGCCGAAATTGAAAAGAAAGACGCGGATCTGGAGTTTCGTAATTCAAAGTGCTTTAGAGTTAACCTTTTGGAGCGGAATTGCCTTCGGGTTCTGCTGTGTCGGCGTTCTCTGTCTTATAATCCTCGGTTTCTGCTGTAACCGAAAAGGACCGCCGATTTGAAATTCAATCGGGCGCGGGGAAGCGAAGCTTCCCCGCGCCATTTCTTTTATACGGAAATTATGTAAAATGCTGTTATGGAAATTTTAAGCAGAGGCCTGAAAGATACGGAGGATGTGGCGCAAAATTTTTTGAAAAATCTTACGCCGAGGACAGACGTTGCTACGGTTGTCGGTCTTTATGGCGACTTGGGTTCCGGAAAAACGACATTTGTGCAGGCGGTTGCGAAAGCGCTTGGTGTCGTTGAGGTGGTTAACAGTCCAACGTTTCTTATTCTTAAAAGCTATAAGCTAAAAGCTAACAGCTATAATCTTCTTCATCACATTGACGCCTACCGTCTGGAGAGCGTGGAAGAACTTCGGAAACTTCAGTTTGAAGAACTGCTCCGTGACCCGCGCAACCTTATTTTTATTGAATGGGCCGACCGTGTTGCCACCATCCTGCCACAGGAACACATCAAACTCTTCTTTGAGTTTTTTGACGAACACACGCGGGGAATTACTTTTTCCGATTCTGTATCAGGCACGTCTTGATTTTTTCTTTGTCTGTCCGCCACTCTCATGCCTTAGGTAACTTCTACGCGGTCGCGCAGAAATTGCGTATTGACGAGGGGGGATAGGTGTGGTAGGTTTCGGAGCAGAGAGTTACAAGGTTCCTCTTCGGTTTCGCGTCCGCATGAAGCGGAGTGAAAACGTACGACGTGTTGTCTGAAAGGGCAAAACAAAGGAGCGCTGAAAGGCGAATGGACTTTGAAAACAACATTTCAGTATGCCCGCTCTGAAAGGAATGGGAGGAACGAATGAACCTGAAAGGGTAGTCGTTATGAGTACTTGTAATTATAGCGGAGCAGTTATTCTTGCTCTGTTTAAACCCTACTATGACACGAGGGCCAAAGTAGCCACCGTGTTGTTGTCGGACATGCCGGTTGAAGACAAGATAGACACGGTCTTCGGAGCCGATTTTAAAGTGCCAGATTATTGTGGCAATTCCGTTTTAAACATCGATTTTGAGGCACTCCACGATACCGAGGTTGTCCGCATCATAGCTGCAACCACTGTAGCCGCGTACCAGTACCAGTGTGTCCACGGGCTGTACGCGCGTATGTACACCTACATTAGCGCGCACTCACCTCTTTTACTTCGGGTTCGGCGCGGATTAATTCTTGGACTTTTAGAGGGGGCGAATCGGGCGGCCTCGCTTCGCGGAGGACAACCCGAGGCACAAGACGGCAAGATGTTTGGGTTGTTGCAACGTCTTATCTGGGTTAAAGGTGAGGATATTGAGTTCTCTCGCGAAACAGCCGGGACATTCAACAACGAGGTGACACGTTTTTTGAACAGAATGAGTACCGCTCGGGCACGATGTCTCGCATCCTTTCTGGAGCAGGTGGCCACGGAATATAGCAAAACCGGAGGATACCCTTCTCTGCTTGCCAAACAGGTGGTAACGGAGTTTGTTCAGCAAGCGAAGAATAAGGTACCTCCAGACATATTTCTTCGCTGGATTGCCGACATGCTCGTGAAGTAACAAGCATTGCAACAACAAAACAAACAGTTTTCGCGCGGGACAAGGACACACCTTGTCCCGCTTTTTTTATGGCAAAGCGATGTTAGAATGATATAACATCATGCCAAAAGCAAAATCAAAGGAGGAAAAAAGAGGAGAAAAAGTCAAGCCAAAACGCCTTGTGATTCTTGACGCGCACGCCATAATACACAGGGCCTATCACGCCCTGCCGGAGGATTTTGCGACAAGCGCCGGCGTGCCGACAGGCGCTCTTTACGGGCTTGCCACGATGCTTATAAAAATAATAGGCGAGTTAAAGCCCGACTATATGGCGGCCGCGTATGACTTGCCAAAGCCGACATACAGACACGCCGCTTACGAGGATTACAAAGGCAAGCGCGCCAAAACCGATGATGCCCTTGTAGCACAGTTAAAACGTTCACGCGAAATTTTTGAGGCATTTAATATTCCCGTCTACGACGCTGAAGGTTTTGAAGCCGACGATGTTCTGGGGACTATCGTCCAGACGCTTCATGCTACACGCTCCACGCTACACTGCGATGTAATCATCGCCTCGGGCGATATGGACACTTTACAGCTTGTAGATGGCGATAGAGTCCGAGTTTACACACTCAAAAAAGGCATACAGGACACGATTCTTTATAATGAGGAAAAAGTAAAAGAAAGGTTTGGTTTCGGGCCGGAGTTTTTACCCGATTTCAAGGGCTTGCGAGGCGACCCTTCGGACAACATAATAGGCATTCCGGGAATCGGCGAGAAAACCGCGACCGAGCTTATTCAAAAATTCGGACACATTGAAGACATTTACGATAAATTGGGAAAAGATAAAAAAGCGTTTGAAAAAGAGGGGGTCAAAGCGCGCGTCGTTCTGCTTTTGGAGAAGCACAAAGAAGAAGCCGAGTTCAGTAAAATGCTCGCGGTCATTCGCCGAGACGCTCCGGTTCTTTTTAAACTGCCTGAAAAGGAATGGAAGGAGAGCGTTGACGAAAAAAAGGCCGAAGAAATCTTCAGTCGGTTTGAATTTCGGACAATGGCGGCGCGGTTTAGGGAAGCGGTAGGAGGGAATAAGGAAGTAGGAATAAGGAATAATGAATTAGGAATTAGGAACAAGGAGGAAGAAGATTTAGACAAAGATGAACTGAAAGAGACCCAAATCGCTCTCTGGCTTATAAACTCTTCCATTACGTCGCCAAAACTGGAAGATATTTTCAGTTTTGCCAAGACAAAAGATTTTGCAAAAGCTCGCCAAGCAGTTTTTAGCGAGCTTGAAAAAAGAAACCTAAAAAAGGTCTTTGAAGAAATAGAGAGACCTCTCATCGCTGTAGTTCGAAAAATGAACAAACGGGGAGTGAAAATTGACACGGAATATTTAAACAAACTTTCAAAGGAATATCACAAAGAGCTCACAAAACTTGAGGAAAATATTTGGAAAGAAGCGGCGC